>JAURVS010000223.1 GCA_030655355.1 Sphingopyxis sp. | reverse complement strand
TCGAACCAACTTATTGCCCCTTAGGCAGGAACAAATATGGCCACGAAGAACACCGCTGAAACCGAAACCGACACCGACGGCCCGCTGATCGACCTCAACGAGGCCGACGTCAAAAAGCTGATCGCGCGCGGCAAGAAGCGTGGTTATCTGACTTATGACGAACTGAACGCGGCGCTGCCGCAGGACGAAATGTCATCGGAACAGATCGAAGATATCATGTCGGCAATCTCCGACATGGGCATCAATATCGTCGAAAGCGACGAGGATGTTCAGGAAGAGGCCGACGCCGAGCCCGACGACGAAGTCGATGTCAGCGCCGGCACCGGTTCGGTTTCGAACCCGGCGATCGAAAAGAAGAAGGAGACGGTCGATCGCACTGACGATCCCGTTCGCATGTACCTGCGCGAAATGGGCGCGGTGGAATTGCTCAGCCGCGAAGGCGAAATCGCGATCGCGAAGCGCATCGAGGCCGGTCGCGACACGATGATCCTTGGGCTTTGCGAAAGCCCGTTGACCTTCAACGCGATCATCGAATGGTCGAACGCGCTGAACAATGGCGACATGCAACTGCGTGAAATCGTCGATCTGGAAGCGATGCTATCGAAAGACCCGGTTCCCGAAAATCTCGACGAAGAAGGCGCCGACGACAACGGCGAGATCAGCGAAAAGACCGCCGGCGTCTCGTTCAAGGACGAAGACGAAGTCGAGGAAGAGCCCGCCGCCGACTCGGACGACGAGAATGGCGAAGGATCTTCGGGCAAGCGCGAAACCTTCGAAGAGGATGAGGAAGACAACACGCTCAGCCTCGCCGCGATGGAAGAGCTGCTGAAGCCCGATGCGCTCGAAAAATTCGCGAACATCACCAAGAGCTTCAAGGCCTTCTCGAAGCTGCAGGATGCGCGGCTCGAAGCTTTGTCGACTGCGGGCGAATTTCCGTCGGCGTCGGAGAAGAAATATCACAAACTGCGCGAGGAACTCACCACGCAGGTTGAGAGCGTGCAGTTCCACAACACCAAGATCGAATATCTGGTCGATCAGCTTTACAGCTATAACCGCCGCCTGACCGCTCTCGGCGGCCAAATGCTGCGCCTTGCCGAACGCCACAAAGTCCCGCGCAAGGCGTTCCTCGACAATTATGTCGGGCGCGAGCTGGAAGAAAACTGGATCGACGGCGTCAGCGGGATCGACAAGAAATGGGCCGCCTTCGCCGAGAATGAAGCCGGTGCCGTCGACCGCATCCGCATCGAGATTTCGGAAATCGCGCAAGCCGCGGGCATGAGCCTGACCGAATTCCGCCGTGTCGTGAACATGGTCCAGAAGGGCGAGCGCGAAGCGCGTATCGCCAAGAAGGAAATGGTCGAGGCGAACCTGCGCCTCGTGATTTCGATCGCGAAAAAATACACGAACCGCGGCCTGCAGTTCCTCGACCTCATTCAGGAAGGCAATATCGGCCTGATGAAAGCGGTCGACAAGTTCGAGTATCGCCGCGGCTACAAATTCTCGACCTATGCGACCTGGTGGATCCGTCAGGCGATCACGCGCTCGATCGCCGATCAGGCGCGCACGATCCGTATCCCGGTCCATATGATCGAGACGATCAACAAGCTCGTTCGCTGCAGCCGCCAGTTCCTCCACGAAAGCGGCCGCGAGCCGACTCCGGAAGAAATGGCCGAGCGTCTGTCGATGCCGCTCGAAAAGGTTCGCAAGGTGATGAAGATCGCCAAGGAGCCGATCAGCCTCGAAACGCCGATCGGCGACGAGGAAGACAGCCACCTCGGCGATTTCATCGAGGACAAGAATGCCGTCATCCCGGTCGATGCCGCAGTTCAGTCGAATCTCAAGGAAACGGTCACCCGCGTCCTTGCCTCGCTCACCCCGCGCGAAGAGCGCGTGCTGCGGATGCGCTTCGGGATCGGGATGAACACCGATCACACGCTGGAGGAAGTCGGTCAGCAGTTCAGCGTGACGCGCGAACGTATCCGCCAGATCGAAGCGAAGGCGCTCCGCAAGTTGAAGCACCCGTCGCGCAGCCGCAAGATGCGCAGCTTCCTCGACCAGTAAGCCCTCCGGGTCTTTCTCTACATCAGACACCCCGCCCTCACCGGCGGGGTGTTTTGTTTGCACTTTCGATCAAAGCCTTAACCAAATGGTGCAGCGCACAATTTTTTTGCGCCCCGGTCTTTAAATCTTCATATCTCAAGCCCAGATGGCGATCGTCATCGACATGTGGCGGCTTCAGCATCGGTTAAGCCGCCTCCCACCAGGTGGCATTTATTCCCACTCGATGGGGATGAATTCATAGACCGGGGTACGCAAAAAATCGCGACAAACCTCAAAAAGCCCGGAAATCCGTGGGCTGCACAAATTGGCACGGCCTTTGCGATGCATCTGGCATCGGCTCGGGGCAGTGCTCGCAGCCAAAGGGAAAGACAGAATAATGGAAAACGAAACCACCAACCTCTTCCAGCGCCGCGACACCTTCTTCGGTATCTGCGAGGCCGTGGGCCAGGATTTTGGCTTCAACCCGCTGTGGCTGCGCCTTGCCTTTGTCGCGCCACTCTTCTTCTTCCCGGTCCAGACTTTCGCGGGCTATTTTGCCCTCGGCCTCGTCGTGCTGGCCTCGCGCCTGATCTTCCCCGCTAAAACGGCCGCCCCCGCGCAACCGGTGTTGAGCGCCGTCGAGCGCGCTGACCGCCATGCAGACAAGACCGAGGAACTCGCACTCGCAGCATAATCGGAATCGGCCGGACCTCTCTCCCTCTCGTCCGGCCACTTTCCGACCTTTATGGTGTCCACCGGCGCCATAGATGGGACCGGCAAGCTTCCCCCGGGGCTTGCCGGTCCTTTTATTTTCGTTCCGGAGCGGCTTGTGTCCCTGACTGGAACAGACACGCAGGAAATCAATCTCCGCCTATAAACGAGACGTTTACGTCGTTGGCCTATGACTGAGCTTTGCCATTCCACCGGCGGGAGTCTGACCAACTTTCGCCCTAGCGAGGATCAAGCGTTGAGCCAGTCGCCCCAGCCCAAAGTGCAGACGCGCGACGTCGCCGAACTGCTCGATTCGCTGGTCGCCAGCGGCGGCACTGGCGCGCATTCGCACGTCCGTTCGGGTGCCCTGTCGAGCGGGCCCGAGGCGATGCGCAACCTCGCCGATGCGGTCCACTTCCTCTGCCTTCTCCACGGCCGCTATCCGGGCGTCATCGACAATGCCGCTCGCAAGGCGGTCGATCCCGCGTCGCGCCAGTGGATGGATGAAGCCGCGGACGCATTCGCTCAGGAACGCGCCTTTCTTTCCAAGATCGCATCCGCCGTTGGCCCGGTTCCAAGCACGCAAGGCCAGGCACAATGCGAGGCCGCGGTCACAGCGCAGCGCAAAGCAATCGACATGCTCGCCGAGTCGGACCGCCACGGCTGTGCCGTCGGCGCTGCCATCGCGCTGACCCTCGACTGGCGGACGATCCGCGTGCTCCTCGACATCAGCGCGCAACGGCTTGACCTGAATCCGCCCACCTGCACGCTCCCGGACCTTCGCGAAACCGCGCGGCTCGCCGCAACAGTTGCAGAAACGCCCGCTGTCGAACGCGCTATGGTCTTCGGCGCGCAACAGTTGATCACGCAGCACAGCGGGCTGTGGGACCTGATGGCGGCCCGCACTCTGAGCCGCCAGCCCGTCTAAGCCTTTGCGGCGCGCTGTTCCGGCGCGCTTGCACCCGTCCTTGTCCCTCGCTATGCCCGCTTGACGTTCACGTTAAGGGAAGGCAGCGACGCCATGCGTTTCGAAGGTACCAGCGCCTATATCGCCACCGACGACCTCAAGGTCGCGGTCAACGCCGCGACGCTGCTGCGCCGTCCTTTGCTCGTGAAGGGCGAACCGGGTACGGGCAAGACCGTGCTGGCCGAGGAAATCGCCAAGGCGTTCGACGCTCCGTTGATCACCTGGAACATCAAATCGACGACAAAAGCGCAGCAAGGCCTGTATGAATATGACGCGGTCGCGCGTCTTCGCGACGGCCAACTTGGCGAAGAGCGCGTCCACGACATCCGCAACTATATCCGCAAGGGCAAATTGTGGGAGGCGTTCACCTCGCCCAAGCTCCCCGTGCTGCTGATCGACGAGATCGACAAGGCCGACATCGAATTCCCGAACGATCTGCTTCAGGAACTCGATCGCATGGCATTCCATGTCTACGAGACCGACGAAACGGTGACCGCGAAGGAACGCCCGATCGTCGTCATCACCTCGAACAATGAAAAGGAACTGCCCGACGCTTTCCTGCGCCGCTGTTTCTTCCACTATATCAAATTCCCCGACCGCGACACGATGGCCTCGATCGTCGACGTCCACTTCCCGGGCATCCAGAAGACGCTGGTCAGCCGCGCAATGGACATTTTCTACGAAGTCCGCGACGTGCCGGGCCTCAAGAAGAAGCCGTCGACGAGCGAACTCATCGACTGGCTCAAGCTGCTGCTGAACGAAGATATGCCGCTCGAAGTCCTCCAGAACCGCGACGTCGGCAAGGCGATCCCGCCGCTCCATGGCGCGCTGCTCAAAAATGAGCAGGATGTGATGCTGTTCGAAAAGCTGGCGTTCATGGCGCGCCGTCAGGGGAACTGAGCCGCACCCGACCAATATCCGTTCGCATCGAGCGAAGTCGAGATACCCCTCGGCATTGCGCTACCCCTAGGGGTGTCTCGACTTCGCTCGACACGAACGGATCGGGACACGCGTTAAAGCTGGTAAGCGACCTCGACGTCGCCCCAACGACGGCCGTTGATTACAGCCGGCATATAGACGTTGCGCACCGTGACATAATTGATCCCGTCGCCTTCCTGACGATAGACCGTCATGAAGAAGGGCGCGGTGCTGCGCTTCGCGGCGGCGTCAGTCTCGTCATAGAGCAGGCGGCCGTTGCGGCAGTGTGCGGTGTCATGTTCGATATCGCCGGTCGGCGTACGCGAACATTCGGTGATATGCGTCGGCAGAAAGCCGTTCATGTCGCCCGCTGACGACATTTTGATCTCGGGATGGTCGGCGACGATGCGATCGAACAGCGGGCGCCAATGCGCGTCCGCCCAGTCGCAAAGCGTCGTGCGAAACCGTTCCGGGTTCGAATTCGGCACGCGGACATAATTGGTGTCGAACAATTGCTCCATCGACAGTTCGCCGCGCCCGACCGCGCGTTCGGCGAGGCCCACGAACTCGTCGCGGACCTTCGCCGCCAAGGCGACGATCGCCGAATCCTGGGGCGAGACGCCGGCCGAAATCACCGCATTGAACATGCGGTTGGAGACATGCTCCATCGACAGGATCGAATCACGGGTGCCCACCAGCGTCGAACTATTGTCGCGCACCGAAGTGACGACATGGTCGAGCGCCTCGCGAACTTTCGCCCCATTGGCATGGACCATGGCAGAGCTTTGCGCGATGCGATCGCTCTGATCGTCGAGCAAGGCGACGAGGTGCGTCGCGTCGTGCAGCGCATCGGTGATCGTCTCGAACTGCGCCTCGGCGCGGCTCGACTGTTCGACCCCCGACTGAATTTCGGCAACCAACCCGCTCGCTTCGGCGGCGAGGCTCCCAATGCTGCGGCGGATTTCGTCGGTGGCGCCGCGCGTGTTCTGCGCCAGCTTTTTGACTTCGGCAGCGACGACCGCAAAGGTTCGCCCGGCATCGCCTGCGCGCTCGGCTTCGATCGCGGCGTTGAGCGCGAGCATGTTGGTGGTCTTGGCAATCGATTCGATCGACTGGCTGACTTGCTGCACCTGTTCCATCACTGCGGCAAAATTGGTGACATGCTGGCCCAGCCGCGCGACGAGATCGATCACCGACCGAAATTCCGTCACCGCAGCGTTGACGCGCTCGGCGCCGGTGTCGAGTTGTTCGCATGCCCGCGCGGAAAGCAGTTTCGCCTCGTCGGTTGAATCCGCGATCTGGCGCTGGTCTGCCTCCAGACTGACGACATAATCCTCAAGTCGGCCGAGTTCGCCGATCTGCCGGTCCATTTGATCGGTCGCAAGTTTGATCCGCCCCGCTGCATCGCTGCACCCAACGGCGAGCTCGCCGCAGTCGCTGGCGACCGAATGGTCGAGGACCTGCGCAGCCGGATTGATCGGATCATATTTCATTGGCTTGCCCGCGTCCCTGAATGATCGCGAAGCTATGCCCAACATTGGTTAATGTGGCGTCAATGGGCGGTTGTGAGACGACGCGTGCTGCAAGGAGCCCAATGAGCCATTACAGCGACATTCTCATTTCGATGCAGGGAACCCAGCCGGGCATCTTCGCTGTTCCCGCAGATGACCCAAGCAGCGGTGGCTCCTCGCCGGCACGCCCCGCAAGGGATCGTGCCGGCAAGGAACCGATTATGCCGCCGCCAGCCGCTCGAGCCTTCCCGTCGCACCCTGGAGTTCGACAACAAGCCCCGAGTTGCGGCGCCGTTTAATCCACTCTTCGAGCATCTCGGCGCATGTATGATCGATGTGCCGCAATCGTTCGACATTCAGCTTCAACCGTCCGGCCGCCGGTATCTCGTCGAGAAGAGCCGTCAGCTTGGGCAGCGCGACAAAGGTTGCCGTCCCGTCGAGCACAAGCTCCCGGTTCTCGCCTTCGTGCGTCTGATCGGTGCGCAGGCGGAGCTTGCGAACATGCGGAGCAAGTTCGAGGAGCGACAGCGCCAGACCGACGAGCACACCCGTCAACAGATCGGTCGTTACCACCATCACGAATGTACCGGCCCAGATCAGCGCGGGAAGCGGGCCATAGCGGTTGAACAGATGCTTCACATGATCGAGGCTGACGAGCTTGACGCCGGTGACGACAAGCACGCCCGCAAGCGCCGCCATCGGGATTTCGCGCAGAAGCCAGGGCAGCAACGCAACGAACGCGAGGATCCACACGCCGTGGAGGATCGTCGAAAGCCGCGTGACACCCCCCGCCTGCACATTCGCCGAACTGCGCACGATCACGCCAGTCATCGGAAGCGCACCGGCGGCACCGCAGAGCAGATTGCCAACACCCTGCGCGCGTAGTTCCTTGTTATAATCCGTCCGCACGCCGTCGTGCATCCGGTCCACTGCCGCGGCCGAGAGCAGAGTTTCGGCGCTCGCGATAAAGGCGATCGCAATCGCCGTCGCGATCAGCGTCGGCTCGGCAAAACGCTGCAGCATGCCGCCATCGGGTACAGCAATCGCACCGACGATCGATTCGGGAACATCGACGCGGATGACATCGAGACTGAAGCCATAGGCGACCAACGTGGCAGCCAGCACGCCGACAAGCGCGCCGGGCACGAGACGGAGGGCCAGCGGGCGCCAGCGCTCCCACCCGAGCATCGCCGCAATCGTCAGCACACCGACCGCAAATGCCGCTATCGCGCCGCCACCGGGCGTCAGACCAAGAATGCGACCGGGCATCGCCACCAAATTGTCGATCCCGCCGGGGAGCGGCTTTTCATCGAACAGCACATGAAATTGGCCCAGCACGATCAACAGGCCAATGCCGGCGAGCATTCCATGAACGACCGCAGGCGAAATGGCACGAAACCAGCCGCCGAGCTTGAAAACGCCCGCCGCAATCTGGATAAGCCCGGCGAGAACGAGGATCGGACCAAGGGCGGAAAGCCCTTGGTCGCGGACGATTTCGAAGACGATCACTGCGAGACCCGCCGCCGGACCGCTCACCTGCAGCGGCGATCCGGAGACCGCTCCGACGACAATGCCGCCGATAATGCCGGTGATCAGACCTTTTTCGGGCGGCACTCCCGACGCGATGGCGATCCCCATGCACAATGGCATCGCGACCAGAAAAACGACGATCGACGCGGTAAAGTCGCGAGAGAAAGTCTTGCCGAGCGACGGCATCGCGATGGTCATTCGGCTGCTGCCACGAAATCAGCGAAGTCGGCGGCGCGGCGCGAGGCATGCGGCAAAGCGACGGGAAGCGGCGCGTCTTCGCGCAGCGGAACGAAGCGGCCGGTTGCACCATCTAGGCCAAGGATCAGACCTGCATGAATATCGACGAACCAGCCGTGGAGCGCGATTTCTCCGCGCGCCAGACCGGCGGCCACGGCCGGATGCGTGCGCAGGTGGGCGAGCTGAATGACGACATTTTCGAGCGAGACCGCGCGAATGCGCTGAATATCGTCCATCGCCGGATAGCTGTCGGTGACGACCTTGTGTGCGGCATGCGAATGACGCAGCCAGGCGGCGACATTCGGCATGCTCGTGAGGTCCTGATTGACCGCGAGCGCCTTCATCGCGCCGCAGTCCGAGTGACCGCAAACGATGATGTCGCGAACGCCCAGCGCGGCGACCGCATATTCGACCGTTGAAGAGACACCGCCATTTTGTGTCGCAAAGGGCGGCACGATATTGCCCGCGTTGCGGCACACGAACAGATCGCCGGGTTCGGCCTGCATGATATGTTCGGGGACGATGCGCGAATCCGCGCAGGAAATCATCAGCGCCTTCGGGCTCTGTCCATCGCTGGCGAGGCGTCCATAGAGCAGGCTTTGATTGGGGAAAGTTTGCTTTTCAAAGGAAAAGACGCGGCCGATCAGCTCGTTCACCGAGGTACTCCTTGATTGGCGCCGAAGGGAGAGGCGGCGCAAACCAAAAAATAGCTCTCGAATTTTGCTGCGGTGCAGCACTTGTGTAAGCAAATGTTTCCCGTTGTAAGGAAGTGTTGCTACCCGGATCCGTCCGACGGAATATCAATCTCGGCCCGCAGCCCGCCGGTTGGCCGGTTCGAGAGCCGCAGCATTCCGCCCTCGCGGTGCGCGACGCGCCGCGCGATCGGGATACCGAGGCCTAATCCGAGCGTATCACGGCTCCGTGCGAGATCGAGCCGAACGAAGGGCTCGAGCACATGCTCGAGTTCCTCTTCGGGAATGCCGGGTCCGTCATCCTCGACACAGAGAATGATGCTGCCCTTCTCGACGCGAAGACTGACTTGCGCCTCGCCAGCATATTTGATCGCATTTTCCACGAGATTGGACAGAGCGCGCTTGAGCGCCAGCGGGCGCACGACGATCTCGAGATGGTCGGGTCCTCGATAGGCCGCCGCGTCGCCCATATCCGAGGCATCGTCGACGATCGTGGCTGCCATGACCGCTACATCCGTCTGCACAGGCTTCTCGGGGTCGCTGTCACCGCCATAGAAAGCGAGGAGCGACGCGACCATCGCCTCCATTTCATTGACGTCCTTTTCGATCGAGAGCCGCAGAAACGGGTCTTCGATCGCCTCGGTGCGGAGTTGCAGTCGTGCAAGCGGGGTGCGCAAATCATGGCCGACCGAGGCGAGCGCCTCGGTGCGATCGGTGATCAGCTGATGGATGCGCGCCTGCATTTCGTTGAATGCCGCGATCACGCGCCGGATTTCCGACACGCCGACCTCTGGAAGAACGACGGCGTCGCCTTCGCCGATCCGCACCGCGGCGCGCGCGAGCATTCGCATCGGGGACAGGACGCGCCGCAGAAGCACGCCGCCGATCAGGATCAGCGCGATCGCGGGGATGAGCGCCAACAGGAACCGGTTGATCCGCAGCCGCGAGGGATCGACAAGTTGCGTCGCTCTGAACTCCAGCGAACTGCCGTCGGCAAGCGACAATTGACCGGTCACCTTGCCGTTTCGTCCCGGCTCCTTCAGATGCAGGCGCAAATTTTCATGCCCCAGAGCCGGTTCCCATCCGATGATCTGCGTTCGCATTTCATTGAGCGGCGCCGCCATGGGCATTAGCGGGAGACTGGTCGGATGCCACTCCACGATGAAGGTTTCGCTCGACAGGCGCGCCGCCAGTTCGGGGCGTTCGCCGCGGGGGCTGGCATTCAGCAGGCGGCTGGCCGCAGCAAGATGCTCTGCCACGCGATGCGCTTCATCTTCTTCGACGCGCAATTGGCCCGCCCGCTCGTGCAGGAAGGTGCTGACGGTCAATTCGATCGTGATCGCCAGCAGAAGGATCAGAAAGATCCGCCCGACCAACCCGAGCGACGGCCGTATCGCGTCGGTCACCGACGCGATACTTCGACGTTAAACATATAGCCGACGCCGCGAACGGTTATGATTGGCGCGCTTTCGTCCTTGTGCGACAGCTTGCGCCGCAAACGGCTCACCAAGACGTCGACGCTGCGATCGGACGCATCGCCCAGCCGGGTGCGCGACAGCTCGATCAGGCGTTCGCGCGCAATCACACGCTGGGGATTTTCCAGAAAGCTCGACAAAAGATCGAACTCCGCACCGGTCAACTCGACGATCGCGCCTGTGGGCGAATGCAATTGCCGCCGCGCGAAATTAACGGTCCAGCCCGCGAAGGTGGCAACCCCCTGCCCTCCCTCGCCATGCTGGCGATCAAGACGCCCCCGCCGTAATACGGCGCGAACACGCGCAATCAATTCGCGCGTGCTGAACGGTTTTGCGAGATAGTCGTCGGCGCCCAGTTCGAGCCCGACGATGCGATCTGTTTCGCTGCCCTTCGCGCTGACGAAGATGATCGGCACCTCGCTCAGTTGCCGAAGCTGCCGACAGAGATCGAGACCGCTGGTCCCCGGCAGCATGATGTCGAGCAGGACCAGATCGACGGCTCCGACGTCGAGCGCCAGCCACATTTCGGGCGCCGAAGCTGCCGGGCGGACCTGATAGCCATTTTGCTGAAGCGCGCGCGCGGTCAGCGTGCGCAAGGCCGGATCGTCCTCAACGATCAAGATTGTGGAGGCAGTCATTGGGATTCTAAACCGTTCGTTCGAAGCGTCGGGGAGGTTTCAAGTGGCCGACAGGCCGGCGGTCTGTTGACCTTGCCCGCTACAAATAGGGTCGGCAGGCCGGTGTTCCAGAGCAAGCGCGCATACAGAAACATTTTCTTACAACCCAAAGCGATCTGCGAGCAGCCGCAAAAAGACGAAGATCGCGTCGCCAAGCGACGATCGCGTCCCTCTGTTCCCGCCCATCAGCAACATTTCATTACACCGGCGACAACCGCCGGAATAGTTGAACCGCTATAGACAGCGAGCATCGCGGCTCCGCCGCCGTCCGCCTATAGCATCTTCAGGAGTTCGATCCGTGCGTTATTCCAGCCTGTTCCTTGGTCTTGCAGCGGTCATGCTCGCTTCTCCCGCGACGGCGAACACCCCTGCGGTTCCGAGGAAGCTCGCAAGCATGGACGCCGAAGCATTTCGGTCCGCGGCCACGATCGACGACGACGATCTGGAATTCGCGACAATCATCTCGACCCGCGACGGCTTTCGCAAGGAACGGCGCCTGAATGGCTCGACGTCTTTCGACAGCCATGTCGAAGCCCATGTCGATAAACGGACCGGCGAAACCCGGTTCGAAGTGCACCAGTCGCTGCGCTATCGGGGCTCTCAGCGCCTCTATGAGACCGTCCATTTCACCGATCGCGACGGCAATCTCGTGACGCAGCCGCTCGACCATGCGCAGCGCGGCTCCGACACGATGTGTCCGAACAGCGACTTCAGCGGCGATTGCTCGCTGACGATGAAACTGGTGTTCTCGGTCGACGAGACCCAGCTCAGGGCTGCGATGACCCGCGCCGACGGCTGGGATCTCAAATTCAAGGGGCGAGCAAATGGCGGAGACGACTTGCGGATCCGGATCGTTCCAGCCGAGATCGAAGGGCTGATACTCGCCGTTGATGCGTATCGCGCGACTATGTCGACGCAAGCTGGCGCCTGACGCGCACCCGGCTACCCATTCAAGGTCCCGCGCATGAACGGCGCTCGGCAACCGATGCCATTTTTCACTGAAATTTCAGTCCGTAGCAAAAGCGTCATCAACGCATGAAATAGGCCCGCCCCAGACGATGGTCGACGCCGCGAACGAGGGATTGCGGCGTTTTTTTCTTTTGTGGGGGTTTGCATGTTTCAGAAATCTGTGTCGGTTTTCGCGTTGGCAATTGCCTGTTTGAGCTATGCCCCGCACGCGAACGCGCAGGATGTTGCGCCGGTCGACGGGGACGATGTGGATGTCGGCGAAATCGTCGTGATCGGCAGCGGCCAAACGCGTTCGGTCTCGACTCTGTTGCCGTCGAACCTCGATACGCTGCCGCCGGGCGCGAGCGCGCAGAAGGCGCTGAATTTCTTGCCGGGGGTGAGCGCACAGTCGATCGACGCACTGGGTATCAACGAGAAATCGCTCTCGCTGCAGGTTCGCGGTTTCAACACCACGCACCTTGGTTACTCGCTCGACGGGGTGCCGCTGGGCGATGGCGCGTATAATAATTACAACGGCCTCAGCATCAGCCGTGCGCTCATCTCGGAAAATCTCGGCCGCGCCGAGCTCGCTACGGGCATCGCCGGGCTCGCCATTCCCTCGACGAGCAACCTTGGCGGCGCGGTGACCTATTTCTCCAGCGATCCGCGCAAGGATATGGGCATCACCGCCAACGGAAGCGTCGGCAGCGAGCGCGCCAAGCGCGGCTATCTGCGCTTCGATACCGGTGAACATGGCGGATTCTCGGCCTATGTCTCGGGCCAGATCCACGAATATGATCTGTTCGTCGATCAGGCAGCCTATAACAAGTCGACCGGCCGTCAGTTCAACGGCAAGCTGGTCTATGAATTCGACGGCGGCAAGATCACGGCCTTCGCCGACGTCTCGCGCACCAATCAGGCGAGCGACGCCTATATTTCGAAGGACATGCTGAACCGTCTCGGCTGGGATCAGGGTGGCTATGCGCCGAACTGGCAGGCATATCTCGACCGCGCCTATTGCGCCGTCACCGCGCCCACCGCGCCGACCAAATGCAAAGATTCGGTGTTGCCCGAGAAGCGTTCGGACGTGACGTTCACCAACGGCCAGATTCTGCGCGACGACAATCTCTATTATCTGACGGGCGAGTTCGACATCACTCAGTCGCTCGGCCTCCGCGTCCAGGGCTATCATCACAAGAACAAGGGCGCGGGCAACAACTGGATCATGGGCTGGTCGAAACAGGGAACCGCGGACACGTCGGATGACGTGCCGGTCCAGATCCGCGATACGCGCTATACGATCGATCGGAGCGGCGTGCTGGCGAGCCTGAACTGGGAAGCGGGCTTTAATCATCTGCAGGCCGGCATGTGGTTCGAGGACAATACCAGCAGCGCGGCGCGGTACATCTGGACTAACGTCAAAGGCCCCTTCAGCCTCGCCCAATATCTGAAAGGTCAGCCCGACACCGCGCAGTGGGTGCAGGAAACGCACTGGAAGACATGGCAATTCTATGTCCAGGACACGATGAAATTGCTCGACGACGCGCTGACGATCGATTTCGGTTTCAAGAGCACCTATTCAAAATCGGACGCGCGCGCGATCCCCGGCATCGCGAAGGCAGCGCCGCCCGCCTC
>JAURVS010000218.1 GCA_030655355.1 Sphingopyxis sp. | reverse complement strand
GGCATTGCTCGCACAGGATGCGGAGCGCACCCGATTGTTGGCGACGGGGATTGCCATCGCGATTCCGGCGCTCGCCTCGCTCGCAGTGCTCAGCGCGGCGCTGACGGCGAACGTCAAGGGCGGGAGCGCGATCGGCGGTCTGCTCGTGCTGCCGCTTGCGGTGCCGATGCTGATCTTTGGCGCGGGGATGCTCGATCCCTCAGGGCGCGGAGCTTTGAAGCTGCTCGCGGCAACGAGTTTGCTGCTGACGATGATCGGGCCGTTCGCCGCTGGGGCGGCGCTTCGGGGTTTTCGCGAGTAGCTAGTTTCGTACCTTCTTCTCCCCTCCCGCTTGCGGGAGGGGAAAGCAGCGCATTGACGCGGCCTCCGTCGCCCTAACCCCGCACATAAGAAAAGGGCCGGAGTTTCCCCCGGCCCTTAACTGAATTTTCAGCGTGCCAATCAGGCACCGGTGACGTCAGCCGTATCGACCTTCACACCGGGGCCCATCGACGACGACAGCGCGATCTTGCGGACATATTTGCCCTTCGCGCCAGCCGGCTTCGCCTTGACGATTGCGTCGACGAAAGCGTCGAAGTTCTGGCGGAGCTTTTCCTCGCCGAACGACAGCTTGCCGAGGCCAGCGTGGATGATACCGGCCTTTTCGACGCGGAATTCGATCTGTCCGCCCTTGGCGGCCTTCACGGCTTCGGCGACGTTCGGGGTTACGGTGCCCAGCTTCGGGTTCGGCATCAGGCCCTTCGGACCCAGCGTCTTACCGAGGCGGCCAACGATGCCCATCATGTCCGGCGTCGCGATGACACGACCATAGTCGAGGTTACCCGCGAGCATGTCTTCCATCAGGTCTTCGGCACCAACCTTGTCGGCGCCAGCGGCCAACGCCTTTTCGGCGTTGTCGCCGCGCGCGAACACGGCAACCTTGACGTCCTTGCCGGTACCAGCGGGCAGCGTCACGACGCCGCGGACCATCTGGTCGGCGTGGCGCGGATCGACACCGAGGTTCAGCGCGACTTCAAGCGTTTCGTCGAATTTGGCCGAAGCCAGTTCGCGAATGGTCTTGATCGCTTCGTCGACGCCGTGGAGCTTCAGCGCGTCAACCTTGCCCTCGAGGGCTTTGAGCTTCTTGGTCAGCTTTGCCATCGGTTCAGCCCTCCGTTACTTCGAGGCCCATCGAGCGGGCGCTGCCTTCGATGATCTTCGTCGCCTGTTCGATGTCGTTGGCGTTGAGATCCTTCATCTTGATCTCGGCGATTTCGGCGAGCTTCGAGCGCGCGATCTTGCCACCGCTAATTTTGCCGGGCTCTTTCGAACCCGACTTCAGGTTTGCGGCCTTCTTGATCAGGTAAGTCGCCGGGGGCGTCTTGGTGACGAAGGTGAAGCTCTTGTCGGCGAAGACGGTGATGATGGTCGGGGTAGGCGTACCCTTTTCCATGCCGTCAGTCGCAGCGTTGAACGCCTTGCAGAATTCCATGATGTTCACGCCACGCTGGCCGAGTGCCGGCCCGAGCGGCGGCGAGGGGTTTGCGGTCCCTGCCGGAACTTGCAGCTTGATGTAGCCGCTGATCTTTTTAGCCATGATGGCCTCCTATCTTTCTGTCGCTCCGGACGCGATCCGGGGCTCAAAATAAGCGGTCGAACAGAAGGGCATCACCCCTTCCTCCCGCGCGGAATCACGCCCGTATCTGACGCGAAGCGGCGCCGTTAGCTGGTAAAGCTGAAAAAGGCAAGCGCACTACCCCCTTCCTGCTCGTGATTCCGAGCAAAGCGAAGCAATCCAGAGCGGTCGGCGCCAACCTGGATTGCCGCGTCGCTTCGCTCCTCGCAATGACGAATGTTATCCGGTTGCCGACGGGTCGTAGCGCATCAGCCCTTCCTGTACCGCCGAAGCGATCAGCGTGCCGTCGCGGCGATAGATGCGCCCGCGATTGATCCCGCGTCCACCCGCGCTCCAGTCGCTGTCCATCACATAGACGAACCATTCGTCGACGCGGATATCGTCGTGGAACCACATCGCATGGTCGAGACTGGTCGAAAACAGGCCCGGCGTGTCCCACGTCAGGCCGTGCGCGATCAGCGTGGTCGAGAGCAATCCCATGTCGGAAGCATAAGCCAGCAATGCGCGATGGATTAGCGGATCGTCGCCGACGGGCGAGGAAATGCGGAACCATTCGTATTGCGTCGTCGCCGTCGCGGACGTTGGCGGTCGGACGTTGCGCACGTCGAATGGATGCATGCGCGCCATATGCTCGATACGCTGGTCGCTGATCCGCGGATCGACCGCAACGAAATCGGCAAAGTCCAGGCATTCCTCGGGCGGCAGGATTCCCGTCATCGGGATCTGGTGCGACAGTCCCTTCTCGGGCGCCTGAAAAGATGCGGTGAGGTTGAATATCACCTTGCCATCCTGACGCACGACGACACGGCGGTTGGCAAAGCTGCGCCCGTCAAAATCGCGGTGGACGCGAAAGTGCAGCGGCTTTGCTTCGTCGCCGCCGCGCAGAAAATAAGCGTGAAGCGAATGGACGCTCTTGCCCGGATCGACGGTCCGCGCCGCGGCGACCATCGCCTGTGCGATAACCTGCCCGCCGAAGATCCGCTGACGTTGCGGCTTGGTGAAGGCGGGATAGGTGAATTCGTCGGGCTCTTCCGCCGCTTCGAGATCGAAGAGATGGACGATGTGCCGGACGAGCCGCTTGCGGTCGACGTTACCGTAGATTTCGCGAGCACGGGCGGCGCGAGCCTGCATCTCTTCGGGAGTGAGGCTCATGCGCTTATTCCATTCAGTGACTTCCGCCCGCGCCATCCAAGGCGCGGCGCGAGCTTATTTGAAGCGTTCGACCTGTTCGAAATCGAGTTCGACCGGCGTAGCGCGACCAAAGATCGACACCGACACCTTGACGCGAGCCTTTTCGAAATCGAGCTCTTCGACCAAGCCGTTGAAGCTGGCGAAGGGACCGTCGAGCACCTTGACCTGATCGCCGATTTCGTAATCGACGCGGATTTCCTGCTTCGGACGGGCCGCGGCTTCTTCCTTGCTGTTCAGGATGCGCGCGGCTTCGGCTTCGCTGATCGCCTGCGGCTTGCCCATCGAGCCGAGGAAGCCGGTGACCTTCGGCGTGTTTTTCACAAGGTGATAAACGTCATCGGTCATCGTCAGCTTTGCGAGAACATAGCCCGGGAAGAATTTGCGCTCGGCCTGGATTTTCTTGCCGCGCTTCACTTCGGTGACGGTTTCGACCGGCACTTCAACGGCTTCGACAAACTCGGTGAGGCCCATGCGCTCGGCTTCGGAAAGCACCGAATCGCGAACCTTGTTTTCGAAACCCGAATAGGCGTGAATGATGTACCAGCGCGCCATAAGTCTAACTATCCCGTCCCTGTAATCGCGGCGTTTAGCGCGCGAGCGACGTCAGCCAGCTGACGATCGCGTTGAAAACCGTGTCGACGCCGAAAAAGAACAGCGAAAGGATCGTCATCATGATGATCACCATGATTGTCGTCTGCACCGTTTCGCGGCCCGTGGGCCACACGATCTTGCGGGCTTCGGCGCGCACCTGATTGATAAACTCAGCCGGGCTGGTCTTCGCCATAACGATCGTCCTGTCCTTTAACGTCTTCGGTTCGAGCCAGATGGGTTGCCGTTGCCCAAGCGTCAAGCGCGTTTGGGGCAATAGTCCGCCCACCCTCCCCGAGCATGTCGGCGAAAGGCGGAAGGAAAACGGCGCATCTGTCCGAATGAAAGCGGCCTTTACTTGCGCGTCGCGGCGATTGCAAGTCAAAGGCGGACGATGTCTCCGCCGCCTTCCTAGCGGATCTTGAAATGCGAGATGAAGGGTTGAAGGCGCCAGTCGATCTGTTTCTGGTCAAGCCATTCGTCCTCGACGCCTGCGAGTGTATTCAACATTGAATCGCCCACTATGATGTCGAGAAACAATTTGGCCGCCGCTTCCGGATCATCAATCTCGGCGCGGCCCGCCGTCGCCCAACCTGCCAGCAATTCGGTCAATTCCGCGATCGCCGGCAGATGGAGGTCGCGATAGATTTGCAGCGCGAATTCCCGGTCGCGCAAACTTTCGGACATCAGCATCCGCATCAAGGCGATGGCGCGCGGCAATTCCATCGTTTCGCTTTGCCGGTACGCATAATGTTTCAGGATTTCGATATTCGACATTTCGGCCGTCACTTCGGGGTCGAGCGGCCGGAACATCGTCTCGTCGCACCAGCGGGTGGCGATCGCGCGGAGTAGACCCTGCTTGTTGCCGAACAATTCGTAGAGCGTCGCGAGCGAACCACCCGAACGCTTGACGATTTCAGCAAGGCTGGTGCGCTCATATCCTTGCTCGAGAAACAGGGACTCGGCGGCATCCAGAATGGCGCTTTGCCGCCGCTCGCGAGGCGACAGCCTGTCGACCTCACGTAAAATTGTTTCCGACATGCCCAATTGCAGTTCCTCTCGCTTGCTCTTTTTTGTAATTTAAATTACACGGCGCGCCAACGCAAGCTTTTGCGTATAACAAATCCTGCACAACTGCGATTATTCAGGGGTTCTCAATGAGTCGCTTTCGTCCTCTCGGCTGCGCCGCCGGCGCCGCGCTGGCACTTTTGCTCGCTTCCTGCTCGTCCGAAGCGCCGCCCGCCCCTCCGCCGCCCGAGGTCACTATCGTGACGATCCGCACCCAAGCGGTGCCGAACGTCATCGAGCTGCCCGGCCGCGTGCAGGCGTTTCGCACCTCGGAAGTGCGCGCCCGCGTCAACGGCATTGTCGAGCGCCGCCTGTTCGACGAAGGCAGCTTTGTTCGTGCCGGGACGCCGCTATTCCGTATCGACCCGCGCGAGCTCAACGCCACTGCCAATGCGGCACGCGCGCAGCTCGCCCGCGCGCAAGCGACTGCCGCGAACGCGCGTCAGGTCGTGAACCGTTATCAGCCGCTGCTTGCCGATCAGGCGATCGGCAAGCAGGAATATGACGCCGCCATCGCTCAGCAGCGCACCGCCGAGGCCGATGTCGCGGCGGCGCAGGCCAATCTGGAATCGGCGCGTCTCAATCTGGGTTATGCGTCAGTCATCGCGCCGATTTCAGGCCGCGCGCGCCGCGCCGAAGTCACCGAAGGTGCGCTGGTCAGCGCCGGCAGCGGCACGCTGCTCACCACGATCGAACAGATCGACCGCGTTTACGTCAATTTCGGCCAGTCGAGTTCGGATCTGATGGCAATCCGGCGTGACATGAGCTCGGGCAAGTTGAACCTGCCGCAGCTCGAACGCGTAGAGGTCCAACTGATCCTCGAGGATGGCAGCGCCTACCCCGTCGCGGGGCACCTCGACTTCTTCGATCTGTCTATCGACGAGGCTACGGGCACCGCGGCGCTCCGCGCCGAATTCCCCAACCCCGCTTCCGCGCTCCTTCCCGGCCAGTTCGTCCGCGCACGCATCTTTGCCGGCAACCGGGCCGATGGCGTCCTGATCCCGCAGCGTGCGGTGAAACTTGCGGCCGATGCCGCCAGCGTGATGGTTCTCGATGCCAAGAACAACGCGACCCCGCGTCCGGTAAAGCTTGGCACGATGGTGTCGGGCCAGTGGGCAATCCTTGACGGGTTGAAACCCGGGGACCGCGTGATCGTCGACGGGCTGCAAAAGGTGCAACCCGGGCAGCCCGTGCGCGTAGCGCAGCCCAAGGGCCGCGCTTCGGCACCGGCATCGAAGCGCTGATCCGTCATGACCCCCCGCTTTTTCATCGACCGACCCATTTTTTCGTGGGTCATCGCCATCGGCATCCTGCTATCGGGCATCATCGCGCTGCGCAGCCTGCCGGTTGAACAATATCCTTCGGTCGCGCCGCCCTCGCTGACGATTGGCGTCACCTATCCTGGCGCCGACGCCAAGACGCTCGAACAGAATGTCACGCAGGTTATCGAGCAGGAGCTCAACGGGGTCGAGGGCTTCCTCTATATGGCCTCGACCAGCGAATCGAACGGCACCGCATCGATCACCCTGACCTTCGAGGCGGGGACCGACATCGACAATGCGCAGATGGAGGTCCAGAACCGCCTGCGCCGCGTCGAGCAGCGTTTGCCCGAAGATGTGCGCCGCCAAGGCATTTCGGTGACCGAGGCCAATTCGGGCTTCCTGCTGATCGTCGCAATCACGTCGAAGACCGGCAACACGCCGCCGATGGAGGTCAACAACTTCGCGAACACGCGCGTTCTCGACGAGCTACGGCGCGTCGGCGGCGTCGGCAATGTCCAGGCCTTTGCGCCCGAATATGCAATGCGCATCTGGCTCGACCCGCAAAAGCTGGCGAGCTTCAATCTGTCCGCCGCCGAAGCGCTCGGCGCAGTGCAGGAGCAGAATAGCCAGACGCCGGGTGGCCAGCTGGGCGACCAGCCGCTCGCGAAGGGCGCGCAGCTTAACGCGGTCATCACGACGCAGGGTCGCTTTACGACCCCCGAGCAGTTCGCGGGAATCATTCTGCGCGCGAACCCCGATGGGTCGGCGGTCACGCTCGGCGACGTTGGGCGCGTCGAGCTTGGCGCGGCGAGTTATCTCTTTTCGTCCGAGCTCAACGGCAAGCCGATGGCGGGCATGGCGGTTCAGCTGACCCCCGGTGCCAACGCGCTGTCGACCGCGGCCGGAATCCGCGAACGCATGGCCGAGCTGTCGAAGGGCTTCCCGCCCGACATCACTTGGTCGGTGCCCTATGACACGACCCCGTTCGTCCAGCTGTCGATCGAGGAAGTCGTCAAGACGCTCGCCGAGGCCATGATCCTCGTCTTCCTCGTGATGTTCCTGTTCCTCCAGAACTGGCGCGCGACGGTGATCCCGACGATCGTCGTGCCGATCGCACTCGCCGGCGCATGCCTTGGCCTGTGGATGTTCGGATTTTCGATCAACGTGCTGACGCTGTTCGGCATGGTGCTCGCAATCGGCATTCTCGTCGATGACGCGATCGTCGTGATCGAAAATGTCGAGCGCATCATGAACGAGGAGCATCTGTCGCCTTATGAGGCGACGGTGAAGGCGATGACGCAGATCACCTCGGCGATCATCGGCATCACGCTGGTGCTGATCGCGGTGTTCATCCCGATGGCGTTCTTCCCCGGATCGACCGGCGGCATCTATCGCCAATTCTCGCTGACGCTGGCGATCTCGATCGCCTTCTCGGCGCTCCTCGCGCTGACGCTGACGCCCGCCTTGTGCGCGACGCTGCTGCGGCCGCATGACGAAGTGAAGCGCAAGGGCCGCATCGGCGCGTTTTTCGACCGCTTCTTTGGCGGGTTCAACAACTGGTTTGGCCGGACGACCGATCGCTATCAAGGCAGCGTCGGCAAGATGCTTTCGGCGCCGCTGCGCTGGCTCGGGGTTTTCCTCGTGCTCGTAGCGGTGACCGCGCTGCTGTTCACCCGCCTCCCCGGATCGTTTCTGCCGCAGGAAGATCAGGGCTATCTCGTCACCGTTATTCAGGCCCCTCCGGGCGCCACGACGCAGCGCACCAACGAAGCGACGAAGCAGGTCAAAGCCTTCTTCGCCGAACAACCGCAGGTCGCCAATGTCGTGTCGGTGAACGGGTTCAGCTTCTTTGGTCAGGGTCAGGCGAATGCGATCATGTTCACCCCGCTCAAGCCGTGGGGTGAACGCAAGGGCAAGGACAACAGCGCCGATGCCATCGCCGGTAAAGCGATGGGCGCCTATGGCAACATCAAGGAAGCTTTTGCCTTCTCGCTCAGCCCGCCATCGATCCCTGAACTCGGGACGTCGAGCGGCTTTACCTTCAAGCTGCAGGATCGTGCCGGCAACGGGCGCGATGCGCTGATAGCGGCGCGCAACCAAATTCTCGGCGGCGCGATGCAGAGCAAGCTGCTCGCCAACGTCCGGCCTGAGGGGCAAGAGGACGCGCCGGTGCTGAAGGTTGATATTGACCGGATCAAAGCGCGTGCGCTCGGCCTGTCGATCGGCGACGTCAATGCAACGCTCGCGATCAGCTTTGGCAGTGCCTACGCCAATGACTTTACCCGAGAAGGCCGCGTGTTGCGCGTGTTGCTCCAAGCCGACGCCGCGAGCCGCATGACTCCGCAGGACGTACTCGATCTACGCGTGCGCAGCGCGAACGGCGACATGGTGCCGTTCGGATCGTTCAGCTCGGCCCAATGGTCCGCCGAAGCACCGCAGCTCCAGCGCTATAACGGCTATCCCGCGATGACGATTTCGGGCGAACCTTCAGCTGGTCAGTCGACCGGCGAGGCGATGGCCGAAATGGAGCGTCTGGCCGAGACGCTGCCCGCGGGCTTCTCGTTCGAATGGACGGGTATCTCGTATGAAGAGAAGCAGTCGGCGGGTCAGATCGGCATGCTGCTCGGTCTGTCGCTGGTCGTCGTCTTCCTTCTGCTCGCGGCGCTGTATGAAAGCTGGGCGGTACCGGTCGCGGTGCTCCTCGTCGTACCGCTCGGCGTGCTCGGCGCGGTGCTCTTCTCGATGTTCCGGGGCCTCTCCGCCGACATCTATTTCAACGTTGGGCTGATCACGATCATCGGGCTGGCGGCGAAGAATGCGATCCTGATCGTAGAGTTCGCGATCGAACAGGAGGCCGAAGGCAAATCGACGCTCGACGCGGTGATGGAGGCGGTCAAGCTTCGCCTGCGTCCGATCATCATGACCAGCCTTGCCTTCATCCTTGGCATGGTACCGCTCGTCATCGCCAGCGGTGCCGGTGCGGCGAGCCGGATCGCGGTCGGGTCGGGCGTCATGGGCGGCATGATCGCGGCGACGATCCTCGGCGTCTTCTTCATCCCGCTCTTCTACCTCGCCGTGCGTAAGTGGATCAGCCGCAAACGGCCACCCGCGCCGACAGAAAAAGGCCATCATGAGGATTTCGATCATGCGTAACCTGATCGCGCTGCTCGCAGCGACGACGCTGGCCGGATGCGTCAACATGGCTCCGCCGCACGAGCGCCCCGCGCTGGCGACAGCGCCCGACTATCCCGCCGAATTCGCGGGCGACGTCACGCTGGGGCAACGCGCGACCGAAGTCCGTTGGCAGGATTTCTTCGCCGACCCGCAGCTCGAAGTCCTGATCGCTCAGGCGGTCGAGCGCAACCGCGACCTCGCCGTCGCGATCGCGCAGATCGAGGAAGCCCGCGGTCTTTACCGCATCCAGGACGCCGATCGTCTGCCCACCGTCGGCGCCAGCGCCAATGCGACACGCAGCCGTGGCCAATCGCTGACCGGGACCGGCACCGACACGACCAACCGCTATTCGGTCGGCGTCGGCGTGACCTCGTTCGAGCTCGACTTCTGGGGGCGGGTGAAGAATCTGTCCGAAGCCGCGCGCAGCCAGTATCTCGCCACCGAGCAGGCCGAACGCGCATTTCGCCTGACGCTGGTCCGCGACGTTGCCTCGACCTATTTTGCGTCGCGCGGCGCCGAAGAACAGATCACGCTCGCCGAAGCGACGGTGACGAGCCGCAAGGAAGGCCTCCGCATCGCCAAACGACGGCTCGACGCGGGCGTGACCTCTGCGCTTGACTATCGTCAGTCGGAAACGCTGCTGACGCAGGCCGAAACCCAGCTTGCAAGCCTCAAGCTCACCAAAGCGCAGGCCGATAATTTCATGAGCGTGCTGACCGGCGGTCCGGTGGCAGGCCCCCTGCCCGCAGCGCTCCCGCTTGTGGCACAAGGCCGGTCGCCGACGCTCACCGCCGGCTTGCCGTCGGATCTGCTCGTCGCGCGTCCCGATGTCCTTGCCGCCGAAGAACGTTTGCGTGCAGCACGCGCCAACATCGGCGCCGCACGCGCCGCTTTCTTCCCGTCAATCTCGCTGACTGGCAATTTGGGTTTCGCCTCAGGGTCGCTCGACAATCTGTTCAGCAACAATGGGATGACGTGGAGCTTCGGCCCGTCGATCAGCCTGCCGATCTTCGACTTCGGACGGAACAAGGGCAATCTGACCGTGGCCGAGGCGCGCGAGAATATCGCCGTTGCGACTTATGAGCGGACCGTTCAGGGCGCATTCCGCGAAGTCGCCGACGCGTTGGCCGGGCGGCGTTACCTCGCCGAGCAGGTCGAGGCGCAGGAACGCGGCACGCTCGCCACGCGTCAGATCGCCGATCTCGCGCGCAAACGTTATCGCGAGGGTGTGTCGACCTATCTCGAAGTGCTCGATGCCGAACGCAATCTGTTCGCCGCCGAACAGACGCTGATCGAGCTTCGCCGCGGGCAGGTCGATAATCTCGTCACGCTGTACGTGGCACTGGGCGGCGGATTGGTCGAGCGCCGCTGACGCGCGATTGGACTGCGGATCGCGGCAGGCTCAGATTTGCTTCGCTCCGCAGACCTGCCGGAACCCTGCCGCCATGAACGCGGCCATGCGCGCCTTGATCGCTTCGAAATCCTCGGATTTGCAGAGGCCGCCCGACAATTTGTCGATACGGCCGGTGCGCGCGAGCGTCACCATCAGCGCCCCGGTGACGAAATGATAACCCCAGAAGATGTCTTCCTCGGCGCAGTCGGGCAGCGCGCGTTTCAACAGGTCGATCAGGCGTAGCACCACCGGATCGAAATGGCTGTCCATCAGCTCAGCGCCCCATTCGGGGGTGTTCGCGACCTGCGCGCCGAGTGCGCCATAATTTTTCCAGCCGTCGCCGCCGTGGATGTAGAGATCAAGGTCGGTGTCGAGGAACGCATGCAGCGCACCCTCGATCGTCGGCTTGCCGTCGGTGGCGCGATCATATTCGTCAAGTGCTCGCATGCGCTCGGTGCTCGTCACCACCGCGCGCCGCGCAAAGACGGCGTCGAACAGCTTCTTCTTGTCCTCGAAATAATAGTTGAGCAGCGTGTGATGCACGCCGACGCGCTTCGCGACATCCTTCAGCGTGACGCCGTGCAGCCCATGTTTCGAAAATAGATACTCGGCCTCGTCGAGAATCTGTTCGATCGTCTCCGCCCGCTGTTCGGCCTTGGTCGATCGCCGACGCGTCTTTACCTGCTCTGTCACGATATCGGCTTTCAATCCCTGTTCGTCCGGAGCGAGCTTCATATGTTCAGCCCTCGCCATATTCGCCCCGCAAGCGAATCTTATCGATTTTTCCGGTCGGCGCCAGCGGCATGGCTTCGAGGCGCACGACCGCATCGGGAATCCACCAAGGCGCGACACGTCCCTTGAGCGGTGCGAGCAGGTCCGCATCGCCGATGTCTTCACCCGCGCGAAGTTCGACGAGCAAGATAGGACGCTCGCCCCATTTGGCATCTTCGCGGCCGATTACCGCCGCCAGCGACACTTGCGGCAATGCGCCCACAACCGCTTCAATCTCGGCGGGATTGATCCATTCGCCGCCCGATTTGATCAGATCCTTGGCGCGTCCTGTGATGATCAGATTGCCCTTCGCATCGATGCGCGCAAGGTCGCCCGTCGCAAACCAGCCCTCTGCATCGGTCGCTGCGGCGTCCTGACCGAAATAGCGATCGACGACCGCCGACCCGCGAACATGCAAATGCCCCTCGCCGCCGCGCTGCTCTACAAGCGGCGTGCCGCCCGCATCGGTCAGCAACAGGTCGACGCCGATCGCCGGACGCCCCGACACTGACGCCGACCGATGCGGATCCGCGGGTGGCGCGATCGTGCCGAGCGGCGACAATTCGGTCATTCCCCAACTCGTCTGCACGGTGACGCCAAGCAGCCGCTCGATCCGCTCCATCAGCGCGGGCGCCATCGGCGCGCCGCCGACGATGATCCGCTGCAGCGACGGCAGCGCTGCGCCCGTCCGTTCGACATGCTCGGCGACCCCGAGCCACACGGTCGGAACCCCGACCCCGACGGTTACATTTTCAGCGGCGATCAGGCGCGCGAGGCTTGCGCCATCGGCCTGTCGGCCCGGCAACACGAGCTTGCCGCCAACTGCGGGCAGCGCGAATGGCAGCCCCCAGGCGTTGGCATGGAACATCGGCACGACGGCGAGCACCGCATCGCGCGCGGTGAACGCCATGACGTCAGCTTGCAGCGCGCGGAGCGTATGGAGAAAGCTGCCGCGATGCGTGTAGGTCACGCCCTTCGGCGCGCCCGTGGTGCCCGACGTGAAGCAAAGCCCAGCGGGCGAAGTTTCGGCGAAATCGCCCCATATTGCATCTTGTGGTGCGTCGGCGATCAACGCCTCGATTTGCAGAAGCGGCGGTGCCGACGCGGGCCAGTCACCTGCCGGACCGTCGATCACCAGCACGCGTTCAATTGCGGGCGTGCGCTCGACGATCAGGCGCGCGAGCGGCAGCAGGTCGGCGCTCGCGACCAATATCTTCGCGCTCGACTGGACCGCCATCGACGCAAGCTGCGTTCCCGTAAGTCGCGGATTGAGCGTATGGCACACCGCGCCCAGGCCCATCACCGCATACCATGTCTCGACATGCGCTTGGCTGTTCCACGCGAGCGTCGCGACGCGATCCGCCTGCGTGATGCCGAACCCGGCAAGCAAGGATGATACGGCGAGGCTCCGCTCGCGAAGCGTCACATAATCGACGCGAGCAACGCTGCCGTCCTCGCGCGCGGTGACAACCTCGGCTTCGCCATGCCACCGCGCGGCATGGTCGAGGAATTTGTTCAGCGTGAGCGGATAATCCTGAATGCTGCCGTCAATCATGGGCAACCGGCACCCTTCGCCAGCACGGGCGAGACGATACCGCTATTCCAGTTCCACGACAGATTGCCCGCTGCGCGGCGGCGGCAGACGGCAGCTTCGTGCAACGCATACATGCCCGGCATCAGCCGCGCGCCAGCGCGCGGGATGTCCGCGAACGCCATGAAAGCTGCGTCCTTGCCGTACGGGCGCCATGCAGCCTGTCCTGCGGCTTCGGGCTTGCCGGTCTTGGCGAACGACACCCAATAATCGCCCATCGCAGTCGCGAAGCGGCGCTCGGCCACCGTGTCGGGAATCTTGGGCCAATAGGTCGGCGTATTGCTCGCAGTACCGAACACGAACGGAATCTCGGAGGCGTGAAAACCGTGCAGCCCATATTCGCTCGCCGCCGGATAGCCATGGTCGAAGAGATACAGATAAGAAGGCTGGCCGACCGCGGTCTGTTTGATCGCGAGCCGCTCCGACGTCCAGCCGTAGAGTGCGTCGCGTGGGGTCGCGAGGATCGTTTCGGCAAGATCCTTGGCGGGGTAGAGTTTGAGCCAGGCGTCGGCGAGGTCGCCGTAGCGCTGACGGATCGCCGCTTCATAAGCGGCGGCGCTGGCGGGGACAGGTGGCGCGAGCATCCGCAGCGAGCGGATTTCGCCGATGTTGAACCCGGCGATCATCGGCACGGGCGCCTGCTCTCCGCGATCGAAGATGTCGACGATCTGATCGGGAAGGACTTTGCCGTCGACGGTGCCCCAAGGGAAATAACCCGCCTTGAGCGCGCCATCCGAAAGCGCGCTCGCGTCCATCGCGCGAAGCGACGGGAGGTCGTTCGCACCGAGCGCCGCCGCGACCCGCGCGCCCGTTGCTTCGGCCGCGGGTTCGCCATGACGCTCGTCCTTCAGCGACGGCGTGGAGATCATATAAGCACTTTGGGCGATCGCCTTGTGGAACAGCCCGCGCGCTTGCGGAGCGGCCATCAGATACAGCACGCTGAGCGCACCTGCAGACTCGCCCGCGATCGTGACATTTTTGGCGTCGCCGCCAAACGCACCGATATTCGCCTTCACCCATTCGAGAGCCGCAATCTGGTCGAGCAGACCGTAATTGCCTGAAACGCCATCAGGCGATTCCGCGCTGAGCGCCGGATGCGCCATATAGCCCAAGGCTCCGAGGCGATAATTGATCGACACGACGATCGCGCCGCGCGCCGCGAGCTTGGTGCCGTCATACATGGCTTCATGGCTGTAACCCGTGGTCAGCGCACCGCCGTGGATCCACACGATCACCGGCGCATCTTTCGCGTTCTCGGGCGTCCAGACGTTGAGCGTCAGACAATCTTCGGAAATCTTCGTGGGCGGATTGGCATAGATATGCAAAGCGGTCGGGCGCGGCTGGATACAGGCGGCGCCGAAGCTCTGTGCCTTGCGCACGCCCTGCCAGGCAGGCAGCGGCAGCGGCGCTTTCCAACGGAGCGGGCCGACCGGGGGCTGCGCGAAGGGAATGCCCTTATACTCGCGGACCTTGCCGATGCTCTTGCCCTCGAGCGTTCCGGCGGGGGCCTCGACGACAGGGTTCGCCGCGATTGCGGGCGCTGCCATCAAAAGGGCGGTGGCCGACAAGGCGGTGCGCAACATCTTCATGCCTGTATCTCCTGCCGGCCATCTTCTCGGCGCAGTCGACGCGCGAGCAGGAGGAAGAGGCCGATCGCAATCACATAAAAGGGCGTCAGTGTGTAAAGCGCGGTCTGCAGCCCGTGCAGGTCGCCCTGCGCCTTGAACCAGTCGCTCGCAAAGCCGACCCATGTCGGGCCCAACCCCAATCCGATGAAATTCATGATGAGGAGCAGCAATGCCCCGGCGAGCACGCGCTGATTGGGCTTCACTTCCTCCTGAACCAACGCGACCGAGGCCGAGAGGTAGAAATAGTTGAAGACCATCACGACGGTGAGGAACGCCAGCGCGAGCGGCCAACCCGGCGCCCAGACGAAGGCGAGATAGAATGGCATGGCGACGACCAGCGAGAGCGCAGGCGCGATCGCATAGCCCGCGCGCGACTTGCGCACCATCCGGTCGATCACGCGGCCCGAGACAATCATCCCGCCGCCCATGCCGATGAGCAGAACGAGCGCGTACCAGATGGCGACGTCGCCAAGCTCCATGCCCTTTTCGCGCATCAGGAAAAGCACCGCGAAATTACCGAGACCGTAAGTCACGAACTGCGTTGCACCGCTGCCCAATGCTGCGAGCATGAGCACCGGGTGCGACAGGAACATGCGCACCGTCGGCCAGAAGGCGGCCTTTTCGCTGGTGGATGGGGTGGCGAAGGTCGCCGCAGAGTCGGTCGCGCCGCGCGTCGGCTCGCGGACGGTCAGCCATACCGCAAGCGCAGTGACGATGCCGATCGCACCCACCGCAATGAATGGAATGCGCCAGCCGAAACGCTCGGCGATCGCGGCGCCGAACGCCACGCCTGCCGCGGCGCCAATAGCGGGGCCGAGGTTGAAGATGCCGAGCGCGGCCGCGCGCTTGCCGGGCGGATAGGTATCGGTGATGATCGCATAAGAGGGCGGCACGCCCCCCGCCTCGCCGAAGCCGACGAGCATCCGCGCGACCACAAGCTGCGTATAATTGGCGGCCATGCCGCACGCGATGGTCGCACCGCTCCAGATTGCGCAGGCGGCCGACAGCACGCCGACACGGCTGGTGCGGTCGGCGAACCAGCCGACGGGGATCGCGATGAAGCAATAGAACATCGCGAAATACAGTCCGCTGATCAGCCCGAGCTGGCCGTCGCTAATCTGCAGCGCATCCTGGATCGGCTTCGCGAGGATCGAAAGCAGCTGTCGATCGAGGAAGTTCAGCACATAGACGAAGCAGAGCATCCCCAGCACGAATGTCGGGTTACCCCCCGGCCGCGTGGACTCTGCGGCCGGAGAGATGGTGGCGCCTGCCATCGGTTAGAGCCCGTAGCCGAGGCGGATGCCGAACGTGCGCGGGCGCATCGTTCCGAAACGGCTC
>JAURVS010000035.1 GCA_030655355.1 Sphingopyxis sp. | reverse complement strand
TCGCCGCTCGGTGCTGCGCGGTGCCGCCGAATTGCCGCTCGAAGATCTCGGCGCGCCGATGGACGTGTTGTGGTTCCGCATCCCCGTTCCCGCGGGCATGAACATGTCCGAGGTTGCGCTCGGCACGATCGACAAAGGCGGTATGGTCGTCGCGATCCCGCGCGGCGATTATTGGCAGTGCGCGCAGATCATCGAAAAGGGCGGCTTCGCTCCGATCGAGGCGCGCGGCATCGTGGCATTTCGCGACAATGTGGTCGAAAGCGCACCGGGTCGGGCTGCGGGGAGCGACGCGATCCAGAGCTTCGACGATGTGAAACTGCTCTCGGTCGCGCTCGACCGGCTGACGCGCTGGTCGCGGCCGGGGCTGCTCGCGATCGGCGATGCCGCGCATGCGATGTCGCCCGTCGGAGGCGTCGGCATCAACCTCGCAGTGCAGGATGCCGTCGCGGCGGCGAACATCCTTGCCGCGCCGCTCGCTGCGGGCGCTGACCCCGATACGCTGCTCGCACGCGTCCAGAAGCGTCGCTGGAAACCCACCACCCGCATGCAGGCGCTCCAGCGTTTCGCGCATCAGCGCGTTATCGAACCGATGCTGCGCGGCGAAATCACGCGCGTGCCGCTTGCGGTCCGCCTGCTCGACCGTATTCCGCTGCTCCGCCGCATTCCGGGCCGCATCCTCGGCCTCGGTTTCGGCCGGCAACATGTTCAATCCCCGCTCGCGAAAGATTTTCAATGACCAAAGCCTATGACGCCCTGATTATCGGCGCTGGCCATAATGGCCTCGTCTGCGCATTCTATCTCGCGAAGGCGGGATTGAAGGTGCGCATCGTCGAAGCGCGCGACGTTGTCGGCGGCGCCGCTGTGACCGAGGAATTCGCGCCGGGTTTCCGCAATTCGGTCGCAAGCTATACGGTTAGCCTGCTGCAACCGAAGGTCATCGCCGACATGAACCTCGCCGATCATGGCTATCGGGTGATCGAGCGGCCGATCAGCAATTTCCTGCCGCAGGAAGACGGCGGTTATCTCAAGCTCGGCGGCGGCCTGGAACGTACGCAAAAGGAATTTGCCCGCTTCTCGGCGCATGACGCCGCGCGCCTTCCCGAATATTATGACATGCTTGAGGGCGTGGCCGATGTACTCCGCGACCTCGCGCTTAAATCGCCTCCTAATGTGGGCGACGGCTTTAAGACACTGATCGATGCAGTGCGGCAGGGGCGCGGGTTGACCAAGCTCAGCCTGTCGCAGCAGCGTGATGTGCTCGAACTGTTCACCAAGTCGGCCCGCACCTTCCTTGACAGCTGGTTCGAGAGCGAAGCGGTGAAAGCCGCCTTCGGTTTCGACGCCGTGGTCGGCAACTATGCCAGCCCTGATACGCCGGGCAGCGCCTATGTTCTGCTCCATCATGTGTTTGGCGAAGTGAACGGCAAGAAGGGCGCGTGGGGCCACAGCATCGGCGGGATGGGGGCTATCACGCAGATGATGGCGAAGGTCTGCACCCAACTTGGCGTCGAGATCAGCCTCGAAGCCCCGGTCGACAAGGTGCTCGTCGACGGTGGCAAGGCTGTCGGCGTGAAGTTGGTCGGCGGCCAGGACATTGCCGCGGCGCGGGTGATCGCCAACGTCGGGCCGAAATTGCTTTACGAACGGATGTTCGACGAAGGTGATATTGCGCCCGAGTTTCGCCGCCGGATCAAGGCATTCAAGGCAGGCAGCGGTACCTTCCGCATGAACGTCGCGCTGTCGGAATTGCCCAAGTTTACGTGTCTGCCCGAACCGGGCGAACATCATCAGTCGGGGATCATTCTCGCGCCAACGCTCGACTATATGGACCGCGCCTTTCTCGACGCGAAGCAATATGGCTGGTCGAAGAAACCGATCGTCGAGATGCTCATCCCCTCGATCATTGACGACAGTCTTGCGCCCCCCGGACAACATGTCGCGAGCCTGTTCTGCCAGCAATTCGCGCCCGAACTGCCTGACGGCCGTGACTGGGATGCCGAAGAGGCCGCCGCCGCTGACTGCATCATCGACACGGTCGAGGCACACGCGCCCGGCTTCCGCGCCTCGATCGTCGGGCGCCAGATCCTCAGTCCGAAGGGTCTCGAACGCAAATTCGGCCTTGTCGGCGGCGACATCATGCACGGCAATATGAGCCTCGACCAGCTGTGGTCGGCGCGTCCGGTGTTGGGCAACGGCGGCTATCGCGGCCCGGTGAAGGGGCTTTATATGTGCGGTGCGGGCACGCATCCGGGCGGCGGCGTCACCGGCGCGCCGGGGCATAATGCCGCTCAGGTAATTCTACGCGACCGGGGCCTCTTCGCGCCGCGCTGGCGCTGAACGCCGCATGACGAAATAGATCGGCAAGCCTGCGGCGGTCATCACAAGGCTCCAAAGGCTTGCCTCAAGCCCGGCGCCGTAGAAGGCCCACGCGCTGTAGAGGAAGCCGATGATCGTCGCGGCCGCGAAGCCCGTCGACATCTTGATCGCACCGCGCCGTTCGAGCCAAAAGGCTGCGGCGGCGCCGACGAGATAGAGGATGATCGCGGTCGAAGTCGTGACCTTGACCATGAAGGCAAAGAGATCGGCGAGCCCGCGCGAGTAATTGGCGTAGACGATGATGCTGGCGAGCCCGCTCGACACGAGCTGCGTGATCCATGGCGATGCAAATTGATTGTCGCGAGCAAAGGCCTGCGGCAGCAGGCGCCGATTCGCGAGGTCTCGCGGAATGTCGCCCTGTAAAAGCACAAAGCCGTTAAGTGCGCCGAGTGCAGCGATTGCGGCGAACAGTGCGACCACTTGCCCCGCTTCGGGGTTGATGAGCCGCGAAAAGAAGGTCGCATAGGCGGCGTTTGATTGCTGCAGCGTGTCGACCGGCACGAGCAGAGTCACCGTCGTGCACGATAGGAGGTATAGCAGGCCGGTTGCAGCGGCGGCGATGATCGTCGCGCGCGGGATCGTGCGCTCGGGGTCCTTGACACGGTCGCTGACGACACACGCGCTTTCGAAGCCCAGCAGCGCGAACAGCGTCAGCGTTGCCGCCGAACTGACTCCCGACAGGCTGATCGGCTCGGTGCCCACCATCGTCGGGGGCGGCGCTACGCCGGTGCCTAGCGCCCATATGCCGACGAAGATCGCGCCGACCACGGGGATCAGCTTGAGCCCGAGCGTCAGCAATTGCGCGCCGCCCGCACGGCGAACCCCGGCTAGGTTGACGAGAGTGAAGAACCAGATGCAGCCGATCGCGATCCACGCGGGCGCGGCGCCGCTTTCGCCGAGCCATGGCATGAGGATCGACATGTTACTTATGGCCGCAACCGCCAGCGTCGCGACGACGGTCCAGCAGCTGATCCAATAGCTCCACGCGACGATGAAGCCCGTTCCAGGCCCGAACGCGGCGCCCGCGTAAGTGAAGGCGGCGCAGCCTTCGGGCAGGCGTTTGGCCAAGCGGGCGAACACCACCGCGAGGCACAGGGTGCCCGCGATCGACACACCCCAGCCGATCACGGCATTCCAGCCCAATGGCGCAAGATCGCGTGGGAGCAGGAACACCCCCGACCCGATCATATTGCCCATGCCGAGCGCGATGCACATCAAAAGGCCGAGCTTTTGGCCCGGCCTTTCGCTGTTGGTAGGTGCAGAGTTCAACGAACTAGAACTTGGTTCCGGCGCGCAGCCCGATCGTTTGGGGCTGGCTCACCAGAACCTGTACCCGCGTATTGCATTGCCCGCAGTTCGACGAGCGCGCCAATTGTGCGCGTTCGTCGAAGAGATTTTCGATGAACAACTCGAGGCTGAACTTGCCGAAATCATAACCCGCTGCAAGATCGACCGACGTCGAGCCTTTGATCCGGCCCAATTCTCCAGCCTGAATCTCACGGATATCAGCGGTGGCCGAACTGCGGTGCGCGATAACCGATTGCAGATGCGCTTCACCCGACCCGATCGGGAAGGCATAGCGGACCGTCGCATTGCCGTTGAATTTCGGCGTGACTGGCAGGCGCGTTCCCGCCCTCGCGGCGATCGAATTGCCCGCATCGGTACAGGTGAAGGTCGGGTCGTCGATCGCGCACAGATTGGTCCGCGTTTTGGCATCGGTATAGGATGCTGCAGCGGTGATCGTCAGCCCTTCCGTTGCGCGGACATTGATGTCGGCCTCGATGCCGCGAATACGCGCATTGGGACCGTTATGGATCTCGGTAAAGCTGTTCTCGCCGAGGAACGAGAATTGGAATTTCTTCCATTGTTGCTGATAAATCGCTGCATTCAGTCGCACCCGTCCATCGGCAAGCGTCGATTTGATCCCCAGTTCATAGTTGGTGAGGAAGTCAGCATCATAGGGGGTAATCGACGCACGCCGGTT
>JAURVS010000197.1 GCA_030655355.1 Sphingopyxis sp. | reverse complement strand
TCGAACTCAACGGGGTCAGCTTCACCAAAGGCTGCTACGTCGGACAGGAGAATACTGCGCGAATGAACTGGCGGCAAAAGGTCAACCGGCGGCTTGTCGTCGTTCCGATCACCGACGCCGATGAAAAGCGGCAGGTCATTGCCTATCCCGAACTCGGCTGGTCGATCGAGCATCGGCGGATCGAGACGATCGATGTCGCCGCCGCTCCGCTCTGGCTGCGCGAAGGACTGACCGTCGGTTCATGACAGATGCAGCCTTTGCTGCTAAACTTTCGGGCATGCGCGCTTTCATGATCTGGTCGGCGCTTGCCGCCGCCTTCGCCGCCATGCCGGTTATGGCAACTGACTTGGCCACTGCCGGGGCTCCAGCGTCGCTACTTCCCGCTGCTCCTGAAACCGCCGCGCCGCCCTCCAGGCTCGCCCCACTTGCGGTCGATTCGGTCTGGGCACCGCGCTTTGAAGCGGCGGCGAACGAGCTTGAGCAGGCGCTCCGGTCACGCGACGAGGGGCAGTGGAAGCCTTTGCTGGGCGGGCAGTGGCTAACCGCGACCGACCGTGATCGCGTACATGGACTACTTCGCGACAGCGGTAGTCCGTTCGTCCATGCGCTGTTTTCCAAAGGCGGACCGCACCGCGCCATATTCGGATGGGCCGCACCACAGTCTTTGAATGCCGACGAGCGTGCGGCGATCGAGGCGGGGCAGGAGGCGGAGGCGTTGGTCTGCTGGTCTGCAGGCGGCAATGGGGAAGGGCCGTGGCCCGCCACCGCGGCCGAAGCGGATAACGCGCCGCAAAGCTCTTATGCATGCGCCCGGATCGCCTACAGCATTCGCGGCGACGCGCCGACGTGGCGCGCATTTATCGAGCAGCGCGTGGCAGCTTAACCAATCTCCAACTCTCTTTTGCGAAAAGGCCCCTCATGTTGGGGCGCTTTATCACGTTTGCCGCGAGTATCGCGGTAGTGTCGATCGGCATGGCGGGAATCGCCAGCCGGTCGTCGTCTGACGCTGTCGAAGCGGCAAACCAGCCGGCGACCATTTCAGGCAATCACGACAATTGGACGACGCATAAGGTTCGCAAGGATCGGTCGCTCGCCGCGGCCGCAGCCAGCGACAATTCGGGGC
>JAURVS010000303.1 GCA_030655355.1 Sphingopyxis sp. | reverse complement strand
TCGGCGCGCTTCTAATGAAGCTTGGGCCATAAAAAAAGCTTCCCGGCCACTGCGCGCGAACGCTCGGGACCGGGAAGCCGGAAACGCGTGGGCGGCGTTGCCGCCGCGTCCGGCTATGCCGGACAGAGCCCGATTAGCCCTTGTTCGCTTCGATATAGTCGATAGCGTCCTTGACGGTGGCGATCTTTTCAGCCGCATCGTCGGGAATTTCGACGCCGAACTCTTCTTCGAACGCCATCACCAGTTCGACGATGTCGAGGCTGTCTGCGCCAAGATCATCGATGAAGCTTGCTTCTTCGGTCACCTTGTCGGCTTCGACGCCCAGATGTTCGACAACGATCTTTTTAACCTTTTCGGCCGAATCGCTCATGCACAGTTCCTTTTTTCTGACTATGTCGTGAATGTTGAAAATTGCCCTAGTGCCCGTGGGCGGCACTGGCAAGAGGTCTGGCACCGGCCAATCGGCAAAGCGTTGGATCGACCGAGCCTCTCTTGTCTGCAGTATAATCCGAACCTGCCCCTTTCCGCCCCTCGGTACCTGCACGAGGAAATAGGAAAGGCCCTCGCCGGCTTCAAGACCATACCGCTCCTGACCAAGCCATCTCAGGATGCCGGTTTGCCGGGAATGACCCCCGAATCGCGCAGTGCTGCGGAGGCACGCTGAATGACCACGGGTGTAATTACGAACCGGCTCAGCACGTTTTCGGGCGTCGCGTCGGAGGGCTGGCGGGTATAGGAAAGCAGGCGTTGCCACTGGGCGCGACCCTCCGCGACATGCCCCTGACGCGCCAGCACGATCGACCGCACCATCATATATTGCGGCTCCATATTGCTGGGCGACGGGATATGATCGAGGATCTTTTGCGCTTCGTCCTGCTCGCCTCGCTGCGACAGGATGAAGGCCAGCGTGACCGCCGGGACACCGGGATAGGAGGGATCGAGTTCCAGCGACCGCCGGAGCAACGCCTCGCCTTCGGGCGCCTGTCCGCACGTCAGTTTGAATAGTCCGAGAAAGCCCGACATGTCGGCATCAAAGGGATTCAGTGCAGTTGCGGCGTCGCCCATCGCATTGCCGCCCGCGCAATTGCCCGCATAAAAACTGGCGCGTGACATCGCGAACAGCCCTGCGGCGGAATTGGGGCTGCTTTCATAGGCGCGCTGCGCGAGCGTACGGGCTTCGCCCAGCGCCGTCCGGCCGTCTTCGGTCATACGGCGCGGCTGCCAATCGCCATATCGGACCAGCGACAAAGCCGAAAGCGCAACGGGATCGCGCGGGCTGGCCTTGAGGGTCGAACGAAGACAGGTGTCAACCTGTTTGGCCGTCGCGGTGTTGCGCATCTGACGCATCCGGTTGAACTGCGCGAGACAGGGATAGCCAGGCGAGAAATTCTCGGGCTGCCGCTGAACCTGATCGCGAACGATCACACCATAATCGCCGGCCAACTGCGCGATAAGGGGCTCGATCGCGGTAAATTCCGGCGTTTGATCCTGCGTCAGTCGAAGTTGCTGCGACCATATAGCGCGTTGATCGGCAACGCGGTTGAGGACGAGAGTGACGTCGGCAACACCCTCGACCGAGCGCACGATCGACGTGTCGAGACGATAATCGCTGTTGCCGGTGGCCGTGCTTCCCGGTGCCCTCGCGCTCAACAGATCGATCAGGTCGAACCGCCGCAACCCGTCACGAAGTTTTCCATCGAGCGCTCGGGCAAGCGCTCGCGATTCAGGCAGATTGCCCGCGACCGGCGCGCTGACTTCGAGCAGCGGAACGGCGACCGGATCACCGACGAACAGCCGGTCGGGACCGCCGCGAAGCGTCCACAATGTGAAGAGCGCGAGCGCGAGAAGCACGAGTGCGACAACCCAACGGCCAAAGCGCGGAGCGCCATCCCGGGAACTTCGCACCTTGCTGGACCGCGGCGGACGTCCGGAACCGGCCGAGGTGGTTGCGGCCTTGACGTCACCGTCGGCTTGCGGACCTTCAGCCGATCGCGCAGCGGGAGGTGCCGAGCGATATTGGACGACGACTTCGTAGCTGCCCTGCGGCACACGCAAACGATGAACCCACGGCGTGTCGGCATAATAGCGATCGAGCAAGCTGCGGAGGCGTCCGACCATGACACGCGGATAGCTGTCGACGGCGGGGTCGAAATCCTCATTACGGCCAAGCGCCTCGGTCGCGATCGCATAGGCCTTTGGCGAACTACGACCACCGCGCAGGCGATGCTCGACAAGGAATTGCAGCAAGCGCGACAGCACCGGCGAGCGGACGAACATCGGGGAATCGAGCAAACGCCCGAGCTCTTCCGCAATGATCCGGTCAATCTCGCCGGGATCCTGTGTCTCGTTCGCTTTCGCGTGGTCCATGCTACCCTCAAATACCCCTGGCGGGCGGTGCGGTAGATACGCCAAACGTACGACGCGGCCACCCATTGTTACTTTGACGTAACGGTAACAAGGCGGCCTTGCGCCATATCAGAAGAAAAGCCCGACGCCAATCCGCAAGGAAAAAGGCGAAAGCTGGTTAACAAAGGGTTATCAACCGGCAACATCAGTCCATGTGACCCCTTGTAACTGCCACGCAGCGCAAACTCTGTCATTCTTGTGTGGTCGCGTCATTCCTACGATGGCGCGGCGTTGAAGCCGAAAGGCGAAAGGTGCGAGCTGGTCCCTGGCACTTTTCAATCCCCCTCAGGCTTCATTTCTAGACTTCGCCGGGTGGCCCGACAGCCCCACCTGTTCCGCCGCCCGGCAAGTCGACC
>JAURVS010000179.1 GCA_030655355.1 Sphingopyxis sp. | reverse complement strand
GCTCACCGATGCCGAGGTGAAGGTGCCAAGGTTGGCCGTGTCGGCGCCCGCGCCTGTCGTCGCGACATTCTGAACGCTAATGCCTTCGCCGCTCTGAACGGTAATATCGTCACCCGCGGTGAAATCGGCGAGGTTCGCGGTGGTGCCCGCAAGCATCAGAAGATCCTCACCCGCCGATCCGCCGACGATGGAAGCGGCCTGTCCGGCACTGACGCCGAACATCCGCGCCGCCGAACTGTCGGTCAGCGTCACATCGCCCCCTGCGGCTACGAACAGATTGCCGTCGGCAACGACCCCGTTTCCGTCGACATAGCCTCCATTGGCCTGTGCCGATGCTGTGATGCTGCCCGTCGAATTCAGGAAGATATTCCCGCCCGCGACATAGATGCCGTTAAGATCTGTGCCCGAGAAGATGGCGATGGAGCCGTCGACATCGGCGTTGTTCACCAAGACTGCACCGCCATTGCCAAAGGCAAAGAAGGAACCGTTGCCGGTGGCGGTGCCGGTAAGAGCGATGCTGTTTGCCGACAGGTTGATATCACCGCCCGCGTCGATCGATCCGCCATTGATGCCTTCGGCGCCCGCGACGTTACCAATCGCGGTCAGGCCAACGTTCGTTCCCGCGACAATATTGTTGAAGGCGATTGTTTGGCCCTGAACCTGGACAAAGCCGCCCGCGGTCGAATTGCCGAGGTCGACCGCACCCGGCGAGGTGATCGCAATATCGCCCCCGGTGATGATCGAATTGAGTCCGGTGCGGAAGCTGGCTGCGTTGGCGGTAAAGTCGTTCGCGGCTTCGGCATGTTCGACGCCCGCTGCACCGCTGCTGGTGAGGACAATGTTGGCGCCGTCGAGGCGGTCGACGCCGATCGATGCCGTCGGTCCGTCGGCGGTCAGCGACAATGTGCCGCCTGCGGCCAAAAGGCTTCCAGCCGCGCCGTTGATGCTGGTCCCCGCAGTGATGCTGAGATCGCCCACGGTCTGGATCGTCGAAGCTTCGCCTTCGCGGCCGCCATGCCGGATATCGACCTGATCGGCTGCCTGTATTGTCAATGTGCCGCCGATTGCGACGCCGCCGCCCGACTGGGCATAGACACCCACGGAGCTGTCGGTCGTCAAATCCATGTCGCCGGTCGTCGTGATCGTACCGCCCGAAACCGGAGCGAAAAAGATTCCGGCAGCGGCCGTATCGACGTCGTTGTTCGTCGGCGCCGCGACGCCAGTGACAAGGACGTTGAGCGCCGTCATCTCGATGGAGCCGTTGCCGCGGAACACGACGCGGCCCGCCGCATCGCCGCTCGCGTCGATGCTGGTCGTACCGAGCTGAATCTGCCCCGCCGAAGCCAAACCATTGCTGGCTTCGAACAGGATGGTTCCACCCGTCGACGGTGATGTCGTGCCGTTCGCGCCGGGCCCCCCCGAGCCGTCGGCGCCAAGGCCGCCATCGCCCGAAACCCCGTTCACGGTCGCCGACAAGGCGTCACCGTCCAATGCGATCGTTCCGCCATTCGCGATCAGATTGATCGAACCGCCAACGCCTGCGCCGCCGTTGCCGCCATTGCCTCCCGTGCCGCCGAAAAAGCCGGTTCCCGCGGCGCCATCGCCGCCGCGACCTTGGCTGACCAGCGCCGCGACGCCGGCCGGGGTTGCCGCGTTGATGACCAGATTGCCACCGTTGCTTGCGACAGCCTCGATTGTCCCGCCCGTGCCGCTGCCGCCATTGCCGGCGGTAGGGGCGGTCGTGGGAGAACTGCCAAATCCGACGCGGCCGGTGCCGCCGTTGCCGCCGACGCCGTCGGTGATGAAATTCCCGTTGGTGATCGCCACGCTGCCACCCGCGCCGTCGGCGCGCGCGCGTGCGGTTCCGCCAACCGCATTGCCGCCAACGCCGCCATTGCCATCATTGGCGTTCGCGCCCGCTCCGCCCTGCGCGCTCGAATCGAGAACGACCGTAAGGTCGCCGACGTCGAAGCCGGTCACGATGGCTTGCGTAAGGCCGCCAAATCCATTGCCGCCATTGCCGCCGACATTATGGCTGCCGCCGTCGCCGCCGGTGCCCTGCGACAGGCTGCTGATCAGATTGCTGACTGCGACCGCCGATTCGAGCGCGATCGTCGCGGTGCCGCCGCGGCCCGCGCCGCCGGTGCCGCCCGTGCCGACGCCGGTCGCACCGCCGCTGCTGCTCGAAAAGAAGCTGTTGCCGCCATCGCCGCCGATGCCCGACGCGTCGGCGATCATATCGACCGTCGTCGTCGTGCCGCCGCGAACGTTGATCGTCGCCGTCCCGCCGATGCCCTCGCCGCCGCCGCCGGGGGTTCCGGGCGTGCCGCCGAAGCTGGAGAAGTTGAAGAAGTCGCCGCCGCCGCCGCCGGTTCCAAGCGCGCTGGCCTGAATCGCACCGGCATTGACGACGGCCGTTCCGTCGATGTTGATCGTGGCGGTGCCGCCCCGACCAATGCCTCCGATGCCGCCAGGCAGAATATTCAATGGATCCTGATCGTTGCCAAACGACCCGTCGGCGCCAATTCCGGCCGCGCTCGCAGTGATATCGGCCGCCGTGATCGTTCCGCCGAGCAGGTCGATCGTTGCGGTGCCGCCGATACCCGATCCCGACTGTCCCAGTGCGACGCTGCCCGCACCGTCCGCGCTGACCGCCATGTCAGTGATATTGATGACACCGCCGGTCTGGGTGAAGGAGGCTGTGCCGCCAGTCCCGGTGCTACCGGTTGCGGCGCCGCCGACCCCGTTGGCCGAGACGTTGACGGTCAACGCATCAAACGTCCCGCCCTGAATGTCGAAGCGGGTGGTACCGCCCTGACCGGTGCCGGTCGTCTCGCGCGGGATGTCTGGTGAGCCTTCGGTAATATTCTCCGTCCGGCCGTCGCTCGACGCTTCGAAGTCGCCCAAGCTGATCGCGCTGCTGTCGAGCGGATCGGCAGCGACCCGTATCAGGATCGAACCGCCGGTGCCCGTCGGGCTATTCACGCCTGGCGTTATCGCGCCGCCGGAAACGCCGCTCGCGGAAACCGTGGCTCCAAGGGCAAAGTCGATCGTGCCGCCATTGGCGATCAGCTCGATCG
>JAURVS010000176.1 GCA_030655355.1 Sphingopyxis sp. | reverse complement strand
ATCGGCCGCTTGATCAGCTCGTCCCGCTCTATCGCGATCCGCGGTCGGATATGCCGGTGACACAGTTCGACATGAAATATGTCGAAAGCGCCGGGCTGGTGAAGTTCGACTTTCTGGGTCTTAAAACGCTCTCGGTGCTGAAAGAAGCACGCCGCCTGCTCGCACTGCGCGGGATCGACGTCGATCTCGATACACTGCCGTGGGAAGATGCAGACGCCACGCCCAAGGTCTATGAATTGCTTCAGCGCGGCGAGACGGTCGGGGTGTTCCAGCTGGAATCCGAAGGGATGCGGCGCACGCTATCGGCGGTGAAGCCGACGAATTTCGGCGACATCATCGCGCTCGTCGCGCTCTATCGTCCGGGGCCGATGGATAATATTCCGCTGTTCGGCGCACGCAAGAACGGCCGCGAGGCGATCGCCTATCCGCATCCGCTGCTCGAAGGCATTCTCGCCGAAACCTATGGCATTTTCGTCTATCAGGAACAGGTGATGCAGGCGGCGCAGATTCTCGCCGGCTACAGCCTTGGCGGCGCGGATTTGCTTCGTCGCGCGATGGGCAAGAAGGTCCAGGCCGAGATGGATGCGCAGCGCGATACCTTCGTGAAGGGTTGCGGCGAGCATAATGACATCAACGCCAAGGCGGCGAACGAGCTGTTCGACTTGATCGACAAATTTGCGGGCTATGGCTTCAACAAGAGCCACGCCGCGGCCTATGCGCTGCTGTCTTACCAGACGGCGTGGTTGAAGGCGCATTATCCGCATGAATTTTTCGCGGCGTCGATGTCGTTCGACAGCCATCAGACTGATAAGCTCTCGATCTTCATCGATGATATGCGCCGCCTCGGTATCGAGGTTGCACCGCCGTCGATCAACGAGAGCGAAGCCGATTTCTCGGTCGGGCAGAGCGGCGATGAACTGTCGGTGCGCTTTGCATTGGGGGCGCTGAAAGGCGTCGGCGAGCGCGCGATGGAAGCATTGGTCGCCGAACGGCGCGACCGCGGCGATTTCACCAGCCTCGACGATTTTGCGGGGCGCATCGACCCCAAGCTCCTCAACCGGCGCCAGATCGAGGCGTTGGCGGGAGCGGGCGCGTTCGACGGGGTCGAGCCAGACCGTCCACGCGCCTTTGCCGGTGCCGAAAGCCTGCTCGCCTGCGCGAACGCCTCGGCGCATGAGCGGACAACGGGGCAGGGCGGACTGTTCGGCGGCGATGTCGATATCGCCCCGGCGCTGCAGCTTGCCGCGGCCGCGCCATGGACGCTCGCCGAGCGCATGACGCGCGAGAAAGAAGCGTTCGGCTTTTACTTCTCTGCGCATCCCGTAGAGCAATATGAAGCGATAATCGCGGCGCGCAGTGCTCGCAGCTATGGCGATATCTGTGCCAATGTCGAAATGACGCCGGGCACGCGCATACCGATGACGATGGCGGGCATGGTCGAAAGCGCCCGCCCGCGCGTGTCGCAGCGCGGCAATCGCTTCCTCAATCTGACGCTGTCCGACCGGAGCGGACAATTTCAATCGAGCTGTTTCGACGAACAAGCGGGCAAGATACTCGAAGCGCTCGCGGCCGATGGCGGCTGCGCGATCCTCGCGGTCGAACTCGATTTGCTGGAAGGCGAAGAGACGCCGCGGGTGACGGTTCGCGGGGCACAGCCGCTAGCCGACATCGCGGCGACGGCGGCGTTGCAACTGACCTGCCGCGTCGAATTGCCCGGCGCGATCGAGGACCTTGCGCGCTTGCTTGAAAAGCGTGAGGATGCGCGCGGCAAAGTCATCATCACGACGCGCGATCCGGTGACTGGCGATGATCTTCGGATCGAACTTGGCCGCCGGTTCGCGCTGGGTCCCGATACGGTGTCACGGCTTGAAATGGTTGCGGGAGTCACCGAGCCGACGTTGTCGCTCGTCGCGCCGCGCGAATTCCGGGTACGGTAGGGCGGTTATCGTGACGACTGGCACGGCTCTTGGTAGTTGCCTGTGCGGCACCGTCCGGTTCGAAGTGACGGGCGGTTTCGACGCATTTTTTCTGTGCCATTGCTCGCGGTGCCGCAAGAACAGCGGCTCGGCGCATGGCGCCAATCTGTTCGCGGCGAGCGCAACGATCGACTGGCTGTCGGGCGCGGAAAAAGTTACGTCCTATCACTTGCCCGAGACGCAGCACGCGCGCGCCTTCTGCAAGACCTGCGGATCTGCGCTTCCCAGCCTGCAAATGGACGGAGCGCTTCTCGTCGTTCCAGCGGGAAGTCTCGATACGCCGGCAGATATCCGCCCGATGGCACATATTTGCTGTGCAAGCCGTGCCGACTGGGACGTCGATCTGTCCGACATTCCGCATATGGACGGCCTTCCCGGTTGAAATCCGGGCCTTTCGCGCGGTTTTTTTGCCTTGCGCGCGGTTCGCCTCCGACCCTATTCCTAGGGCGCAACGATAATAGAGGATGCCTGATGATGGGAATGCAGGGTCAGCCACTGCTGGTCACCGGACTGATCGACCACGCCGCGCGCGAGCATGCGACGCGCGAAATCGTTTCGCGCTGGGCCGACGGCAGCATCACGCGGTCCACCTGGGGCGACGTTGGCAAGGACGCGCGCCGCTTTGCCGCCGCGATGACGAAGCTCGGGATGACGAAGGGCGATCGCATTGCAACGCTGGCGATGAACCACGGCCATCATCTCGTCAGTTGGTACGGAAGCGCGGGAATCGGCGGCGTGCTGCACACGGTTAACCCGCGGCTGTTCGACGAACAACTCGTCTACATCATCAACCATGCCGAGGACCGCATACTGTTGTTCGACGCGATGTTCCTGCCGATTGTTGAGCGGCTGCGCAGCCAATTGCCGACGGTTGAGCATTTCATCCTGTTCGACGCCCCGGCGCGCGACGGCTATTTGTCATATCGCGACCTCATCGATGTCGAAGATGGCAGCTTCGCATGGGTTGATCTCGACGAGCGCGATCCGGTCGGGCTTTGCTATACCAGCGGGACGACGGGCAATCCCAAGGGCGTGCTCTATGAGCATCGGTCGAACGTCATCCACGCGATCACCGAGATTCAGCCCGATGTGTTCGACATGTCGAACCGGAGCGTCATTCTGCCCATCGTGCCGATGTTCCATGCCAATAGCTGGGGCATCCCCTTCGCTGCCGCGACCGTGGGCGCAAAGATCGTCTTTTCCGCTACGAACGATGCACAGGTCCTGTGCGATTTGCTTCACGAAGAGGGAGTGACTCACAGCGCGGGCGTACCGACCGTATGGCTCGCGATGTTTGGTCATATGGACGCGACGGGGATCGACTATGGAAAGCTGCAACGCGTGATTATCGGCGGATCGGCGGCGCCGCGCGCGATGATCGAGCGTTTCATGAAAGCGGGCGTCGAAGTCGCGCATGCGTGGGGCATGACCGAAACCTCGCCGATCGGCACGATGGGAAAGCGTCCTTGGAATTGGGACGAACTGAGCTTTGGCGAGCAAGTCGATATCGTGTGCCGCCAAGGCTGCCCGCCGTTCGGCGTCGAATTGCGGATCGTCGATGACGAAGAACATGAACTGCCGCGCGATGGGGTGACGAGCGGGCGGTTGCAGTGCCGCGGCCCGTGGATCATCCAGCGTTATTTCAAGGCCGATGCCGATGCGGCGGACGCCGACGGCTGGTTCGACACGGGCGACGTCGCGGTGCTGCATCCCGACGGTGTCATGCAAATCACCGATCGCGCGAAAGATGTCATCAAATCGGGCGGCGAATGGATCAGCTCGATCGAGCTGGAAAATGCCGCAGTCGGCGCGCCGGGGGTGCAGGAAGCCGCGGCGGTTGGCGTGTATCATCCCAAATGGGACGAGCGGCCGATCCTGCTGATCGTGAA
>JAURVS010000165.1 GCA_030655355.1 Sphingopyxis sp. | reverse complement strand
GCGAACGTGCCCTGCGTGTCGATACGCGCGGTCCCGCCGAGCGATACGCCGGTGCCGAGGTTAAGCCCGGTCGCATAGCGATTTTCAGCCGACGACGGCGCACCCGGCGCGGTCATCATCTGATAGCTCAGCGTTTCAAAGCTGGCGCGGTCGCGTTTGAAGCCCGTGGTGTTCACGTTGGCGAGGTTGTTGGCGATGACCTGCATACGGAAGCCTTGGGCATCCAGACCGGTTCGCGCGACGTGCAAGGCACCGAAAGTCATGTCTTAATCTCCTTAACGGGGGAGCTGCATCAGATTGGCGGTGGCGCTGTCCATGTCGCGCGCATCGCTGACGAGCTTGAGTTGCGTGTCCCAGCTCCGGCTGGCCTCGATCATGTCGACGAGGGCGGAGGTCGCTGCGACGTTCGATCCTTCGATCGAACGGGTCAGAAGGCGCGCTTCGGGATCGTCGGGCAGGATGCCGCCGCCCTTGACGCGAAAGAGTCCGTCGAGCCCCTTGGCGATGGTCGAGCCCGCCGGGGTCGCCAGCCGCAGCCGGTCAACTTCCTGCGGGTTTTCGGGATCTCCGCCCTGCGGCACGATCCACACGCGGCCCTCGGTATCGATGCTGATCGAGTCCGCGGGCGGGATCGTCACCGGACCCTGGCCACCCTGAACGGGGCTGCCGTCGCCGGTGGTCAAAAGCCCGCTCGACGAGATCTGCAGATCGCCTCGGCGGGTATAGGCTTCTTCACCATCCTTTGCCTGCACGACGAGCAGGGCATCGCCCTCCATCGCAATGTCGAGGTCGCGGCCCGTCGAAGTGATGCTACCCGCGCGCATGTCGGCGCCGAGCACTTCCTCGGACGACATGGCGCGCGCGCCGACTCCGGCGCCGGTGAGCCACAGCGACTGCGCTTCGGCCATGTCGGCGCGAAAGCCGGGCGTCTGCGCATTCGCCAGATTGTTGGCGATCGCCGTCTGCCGGGCCATGCTGCCCCGCATCGCGGTGAGGCTGGTGTAGATGAGGCGGTCCATCTGGTTTCTCCCGGCAAACGGCGGTCAGCAGCGTGTCAGCGGATGCCGATGATCGTCTGGGTCAGCTGCGAAGCGCCCTCGATCGCCTTGGCATTCGCCTGGAAATTGCGCTGCGCGGCCATCAGCATCACCAGTTCCTCGGTGATATCGACGTTCGAGCGCTCGAGCGCTCCGGCGCGGATCGCACCCATCGGACCATTGGTCGCGGCATCGATCGTCGGCGGACCGCTTTCGCCCGTCGACTGCCAATGCGAGTCGCCGGTCGGACGCAGGCCCGACATTGCGGGGAAGGTCGCCATTGCGACCTTGCCGAGCGTCTGGTCTTCGCCATTGGCAAAGGTTGCCGTGACGAGGCCGTCGAGGCCGATCGAGACATTGACCAATCCCGAGGTTGGATCGGTGGGGGCTCCGGCGGGCAAACGAAGATCGAATGCGCCGGCAAGCGTGTTGTTGGTGACATTGCCCGCGGCATCGACGGGCAGCAGCTGCAGCTTCGCGCCGGTGGAATCGATGACATAGCGATCGGGGGTCGGTTCGAACGAGCCGTTGCGCGTATAGGTCACGGCTTCGCGCGGCGGCTCGCCCTTCACGATGAACATCCCCTCGCCGACGATCGCCAGATCGAGCGTCTTTTCGCTCGATTCATACGAACCTTGCGTAAATTGCTGCGTAATTCCGTTAAGGCGCGTCCCTTGCCCGGCGATCATCTTCGTCGACTGCGTCGGCGAAGAGGCAAAGATATCGCCGAATTGCGCCTTGCTGCGCTTGAACCCGACCGAGCCGGCATTAGCGATGTTATTAGAAATAACCGACATATCAGTCTGAGCCCCCTTGAGACCCGAAAGCGACGTGTAAAATGACATGGACTGATCCTTTTATTCTTAGTTGGTGGCGGGGGTCGGCGCCGGGGTGGCGGCCTTAATGTCCTTGAGCAGCTCGGTCTGCGCCGTGAGCTGCTCGGAAATCTTCGCGAGCGCGCTGTTGGTGTCGTTGATCCCGGCGAGGCTCGAGAATTGCGCCATCTGCGCAACCATCTGCTGGTTATCGACCGGGTTGAACGGATCCTGATGCGACAGCTGCGCGGTCATCAGGCGCAGGAAATCGCTCTGCCCCATCTGCTGGCCGCCAGCGGGCTGAAGCACGACATTATTCGCGTTGGTTATGCTGTTGACGCTCATCTTATTGTCCCATCCTGAGAGTTTCGTTGATCAAGCCCTTGGCGGTTTCGAGGACCTGGACATTATTCTGATATTGACGCGAGGTTTCGACCATCTCGACCAGCTCGGCGGCGCTATCGACCGCGGCTTCCCATACGTTGCCATCCTTGTCGGCGAGCGGGTTCGACGGATCGTGCCGCTTCGACGGCGCCATTTTCGAGGTCGTGACCTGATCGATCTGGACCGTCGCGCGGCCCTGTCCGTCCATCACGGTGCGAAAAATGGGCTTCAAAGAACGATACGCGCCGGCCTCGCTGCCCGCGGTCGTCCCGGCGTTGGCGAGGTTCGATGCGGTGGTGTTGAGGCGGACGAGCTGCGCCGACATCGCGCGGCCGCTGATGTCGAAGACGGAGAAATTGCCGTTCATCGTCATTCGCCCTTGATCGCGCGCGTCAGCGTGTTGACGCGGCCGCTGAGGAAAGCGAGGCTCGACCGATAGGCGAGCGCATTTTCGGTAAAGGCGGTCTGCTCGGTCGCCATCTCGACCGTATTGCCGTCGAGCGACTCCTGCACCGGAACGCGATATGCGATCGCGCTTTCAGTCGAGCCGCCCTGCTGGGCAAGGTCGAGCGCCTTCGCAAAGTCGAGGTCGCGCGCCTTGTAATTGGGCGTCGCGGCGTTCGCGATGTTCGACGCGAGCATCATCATGCGCTGGCTGCGCAGCTGAAGCGCCGTCGC
>JAURVS010000163.1 GCA_030655355.1 Sphingopyxis sp. | reverse complement strand
CGCCAAGGGCACCGATGGCAAATGGGCGGTGAAGGCCGGATCGACCTACAATCGCCGCTATACCGGCAACAGCAGCTATCGCGCCGGCGGCCCCGCCGCAGGCCTGCTGTCGGGCACGATCAAGGGCATGCTGAACAATTGCTCCAGCGGCCGCACGCCGTGGGACACCTATCTGACCTGCGAAGAGACGATGGAGAATTATTTCGACACGACGCAGCCTGCGACCAACTATGGCTGGGTGGTCGAAATCGACCCGCTGCGCGAACTGGCGCAGCCGACGAAGCGCACCGCGATGGGCCGCTTCAACCACGAGAATGTCGCGTTCATGGCGAATGCCGACCGCCGCGTCGCCTTTTACATGGGTGACGACACGACTCCGGGCTGCATCTATAAATTCATCCCTGACCGTGCGTTCAGCGCTACGAACCGCGCGGCGAACACCGACCTGCTCGACTATGGCACGCTCTATGTCGCGCGCTTTAATGGCGACGGCACGGGCGAGTGGCGCGCGCTGGTCGTGGGGCAGAATGGACTCACCGCCAATGCATCGGACCCGGGCAATGTCAGCCAGAGCACGACACCTCCAGCGCCGACGGTCGTCAGCTTCAACAATCAGGCCGACGTCCTGATGCGCTGCCAGTCGGCGGCGCGCGTTGCGGGCGGCACCGTGATGGATCGTCCTGAATGGCTGACCGTCGCCCCCGACAACAAGGCGGTTTATTGCACGCTGACGAACAACAGCGGCCGCCGCGTCACCGACCCCGCCAATCCGCGCGTCACCAATCTTCACGGCCACATTATCAAGTTCCGCGAAGAAGGCGATTCGCCGCTGGCGACGAAGTTCACCTGGGAAATCTTCCTGACGGCGGGCGATCCGTCACTTTCTGCAGGCGGCAGCAATCTGGTCGGCAACATCAACGGCGACACCTTCTCCAGCCCCGACGGTCTCCGCATCGATCCGCAGGGCCGCATGTGGGTGCAGACCGACCATAGCGTCCCCGGTAACTCGGGCGTCGCAGGACGGACGATCGATCAGGCGTTCGGCCATAATGCGATGTTCTATGTCGATCAGACGACGAAGCAGTCGAAGCGCTTCCTCGTCGGTCCGCTCGGCTGCGAGATCACCGGGCTCGCCTATACGCCCGATCTTAAGACGTTCTTCGTCAATATCCAGCATCCGACCGGCAATTGGCCGGTCGCCGGAGAGCAACCGCGCTCGTCGACGATCGTGGTGCGGCGCACCGACGCTCAGCCCGTCGGCAACTGATCAGGCATCGCCCTGCCCGCTTCCAATGGTGGGCGGGGCGATCGCTACGGTTGGCGCTTTGGCGGTGGCGGAGGCGAGCCATCGCGCGTCTCCGACATCATGATGACGCACATCGTCCGGTGCACCGGATGATTCCCGCATGCGACGCCCGCATAGCGATGTGTCGTACGCAACAGGCTGAAGCGATGTCCGCGGTCGGGCACCCCATCGTCGATCAGCAATTGGTCGACGACGCCCGCGGGCGAGTGATGGCCATAAGTGATGACTTCATTCACATAAGGCCCGCCGCCGCGCGCTTTCATCCGCTCGCCTGGTCCGCTGCCCCGGGTATAATGGCCGACGGCACCGGACCGCGACTGAACCGCGACATGATCTGCAGCGGCGCGTGCCAGCGGCTCGCTCCATTCGAGTTCGGGCAGCGGCTTTTCGCGGCGAAGATCGCGGATCGCCTCATCGACCGCTGCGACGCCTTCGCGTGTCATGATGTCGATTTCACTGTCGTCGTCGCTGATCAACCGCCTGCCTTCAAAGCGCGGCCGATAGTCGCGGAGCAGATCGGCATAGGCGGCGGGGTCGCTGCGAAACCGGTTGAGCCCGTTGAACACGCCTTCCTCGAACCGGCTTGGCGCGGCGATCGCGGCGGTCGCGCCCAGCGCCAACAGGACGCCGCTTGCGATCCAATGACGGAATTTCATCATGTCATGCGCGATAAAGCCGCAAGTCTGAACCCCGCGCAACGACGAAGCGCAGCGCCATATAGCTGGCGTCGGTGGCGACTTGGCGCTAGGGGCGCTGCAACATCGGCGTCACGCCGGATCTCACGGAGTTTTTATGGGTTTCAAATGCGGGATCGTCGGCCTGCCCAACGTCGGCAAGTCAACCCTGTTCAATGCGCTGACCGAGACGGCAGCGGCGCAGGCAGCGAACTATCCGTTCTGCACGATCGAGCCGAACATCGGCAATGTTGCAGTGCCCGACGCGCGGCTGGAAAAGCTCGCGGCAATTGCGTCCAGCAAAAAGATCATCGCAACGCAGCTCGCTTTCGTCGATATCGCCGGCCTCGTGCGCGGCGCATCGAAGGGCGAAGGGCTTGGCAACCAGTTCCTCGGCAACATCCGCGAAGTCGACGCAATCGTCCATGTGCTGCGCTGCTTCGAAGATGACGACATCCAGCATGTCGAAAACAAGGTCGATCCCGTCGCCGACGCCGACACCGTCGAAACCGAGCTTTTGCTCTCGGACCTCGAAAGCCTTGAAAAGCGTGTTCCTGCGTTCGTCAAAAAAGCAGCGCAGGGCGACAAGGAGTCGAAGATTGCCGCCTCGGTGTTGGGACAGGCACTCGAACTTCTGCGCGAAGGCAAGCCTGCCCGGCTGGTCGAACCGAAGGATGAGGAAGAAGAGCGGGTGCTTCGTACTGCGCAGCTTTTGACCTCCAAGCCTGTCCTTTACGTCTGCAATGTCGACGAAGGCAGCGCCGCGAACGGCAACGCGTTTTCCGAAAAGGTTTTTGCAAAGGCCGCCGCCGAAGGCGCACAGGCCGTGGTCGTTTCAGCCGCGATAGAAAGCGAGCTCGTGACGATGGACATGGCCGACCGGCTCGAGTTCCTCGAAGAGATGGGCCTGCACGAGACCGGCCTCGCGCGCGTCATTCGCGCCGGGTACGAATTGCTGCACCTGATCACCTTCTTCACCGTCGGCCCGCAGGAAGCGCGCGCGTGGACCGTCCACACCGGCGCGACCGCGCCCGAAGCCGCCGGCGAGATCCACAGCGATTTCCAGAAGGGTTTCATCCGCGCCGAAACGATCGCCTATGACGATTATGTCGCGCTCGGCGGCGAAGCCAAGGCGCGCGAAGCGGGCAAGCTGCGCGCAGAGGGCAAGGCCTATGTCGTCCATGACGGCGACGTGATGCACTTCCTGCATAGCTGACCCGATCGGCGCTTAAAGCGACAAAAGATTCGCTGACACGCGTCCAGAATGTCTCCTTTGTCGCTTTTGCGGGACGTTGGGAATTCATATGATTTCAAAGAGCGGGCGTGAGGCTGGCACTGCGCTGTAAAGTAGGACAGCGTTTTTTTGGTCGACTGATCAAGTAGCGTCGCCCCGCGAAAGCCAATGCCTAGGGAACGAAGGCTAACTTCGGTCACTTGCAACACTTAGTCATCCCGGGCTTGACCCGGGACCCGCCTTTTCCTTCGAGAGAGGCAGGCTCCGGGTCGAGCTCGGGGTGACGAAATCCAAACTCGGCTTCAGTTCGGATTCGACAATAGTTTACGGCTCGAACGCCGCCAAAATCGGGCACGGGCCTTTATCGCTCGCTGCGCATTGATCGGCGAGGCGCGCGAGGGCGGCGCGGGTTGTGGTCATTTGGGCGATCTTTTCGTCGAGTGCCTCGATCCGCTGGCGTGCAAGCGTGCGTACGCTGACGCGATCGTCGCTCGCCTCGAGCGCCAGCAATTCCGAAATCTCGTCGAGCGTAAAGCCCGAAGCCTGCGCCGAACGGATGAATTTCAGGCGGCGCAGATCGTCGTCGCCGTACCGGCGGATTCCCCCGCCCCAGCCGTCACCTCCGCTCCGCGCGGGAACGTTGAGTAACCCTCGGCGCTGGTAATAGCGGACGGTTTCGACACCGACCTCGCCGGCGTGGGCCAATTTGCCGATCGTGAGTTGCATCGCTTGACTCCGTACCATGGTACGGACGCTATATGGGGTGCATGACGAACCAAGCAACCCTGCATCGCATGGTCATTCCGGGGCATATCTGCCCCTATGGCCTCAAGGCAAAACATCTGCTCGAAAGCCGCGGCTACACCGTCGACGACCGCTGGCTGACAACACGCGAGGCGGTCGAAGCGTTCAAGACCGAGCATGACGTCAAGACGACGCCGCAAACTTTCATCGACGGCGTGCGGATAGGCGGTCACGACGACGTCCGTCGCCATTTGGGGCTGAAGGTCGCCGATGCCAATGCGACAAGCTACACCCCCGTGATCGCGCTGTTCGCAATGACTGCGCTGATGGCGCTCGCCGCGAGCTTTGCTGTCGAGGGCAACGCTTTGACGCTGCGCGCGGCTGAATGGTTCATCTCGTTCAGCATGATCGTGCTCGCGCTCCTCAAACTGCAGGATGTTGACAAATTCGCGACGATGTTCCTGAACTATGACCTGCTCGCCAAGCGCTGGGTACCCTATGGCAATATCTATCCCTTTGCCGAAGGTCTGGCGGGCGTATTGATGACGGCGCACATCCTGCCCTGGCTGTCGATCCCGATCGCGTTGTTCATCGGCGGCATCGGTGCAGTGTCGGTGTTCAAGGCGGTTTATATCGACAAGCGCGACATCAAATGCGCGTGCGTCGGCGGCAGCAGCAAAGTCCCTTTGGGCTTCGTCTCGCTCACCGAAAATGTGATGATGGTCGCGATGGCGCTGTGGATGGCGCGCATGTGGCTGTGATGCCGACCCGCTTCGGTCATTGATGAAACATATGGCTGGGCTATCAGGGGCTTCGATTCGCCCCCACGGAGCCCAGCCATGTTCAATCGCCGTCACTTTCTTGCCGGGGCCACCCTCGCCGGTCTTGCTGCCCCCGCGATCCTTCGCGCCGAGGGCGGAATTTTCCGCGAATTCCCGTTCAGCCTCGGCGTCGCGGCGGGCGATCCCGCGAGCGACGGCTTCGTCATCTGGACGCGCCTCGCCCCCGAACCGATGGAGCGCCACGGCGGAATGCCGCTAGCGAATTTCCCGGTCGACTGGGAAGTCGCGAGCGACAGCGGCTTTCGCGATGTCGTGGCGAAGGGCACCGAACTTGCGCGGCCCGAGGTTGCGCACAGCGTCCATGTCGAGGTTGCGGGTCTGCTGCCCGACCGTCCCTATTATTACCGCTTCACGGCGGGCGGCGAACGCAGCCTGCGCGGCCGCGCGCGCACCCTGCCCGCGCCAGGCGCGAAAACCGATGCGCTGAAATTCGGCGTCGCCGGGTGCCAGCATTTCGAAGCAGGCTTTTTCGGCGCCTATCGCCACCTCGCGCGCGAAGACCTTGCGTTCGTCTATCATTATGGCGACTTCATCTATGAATATAGCGAGGATTATCTGTTCAACACCGGGCTGCCGACGCGCCCGGTGCGCAAACATGCCTTCCGCGCGCTCGTCGACGTCACGGATTTCCGCAACGCCTATGCGCAGCAACTCGGCGACATCGACCTGCAGGCGGCGCGCTCGGTCCATGCGTTTCTGTCGAGCTTCGACGATCATGAGATCCGCAACGACTGGGTCTCCGACATCGACAATTGGAAGCTAGGGCTCGACGTCAATGACCCCGAAGCCGCGTCGCCCGAAGTCTTCATGCTGAAGAAACAGGCGGCGATGCAGGCGTGGTACGAGCATATGCCGGTGCGCAAGACGCTGTTGCCGCGCGGCGGGATGGTCGCAATGAACCGCGAGTTTCGTTGGGGCGACCTGATGGCGATGCAATTGCTCGACACGCGGCAATATCGCAGCGACCAACCGTGCGACGACGGCTTCAAGCCCGCCTGCCCCGGCGTGTTCGACAAGAAGGCGGACGTTCTTGGCAAACCGCAGGAGGAATGGCTCGGGCGCAATCTGTCGAAGGGCGGCGCGACGTGGAACGCCTTTGCGCAGCAGATCACGATGATGTCGCTCGACCGGCGGCGGAAGGCCGACGAGCCGAAGAAGATTCTCAATCTCGACAGCTGGGCTGGATATGAAGCGCCGCGCGAGCGCATCCTGTCGCGCATGGCAGGGCTTAAGAATAATGTCGTGCTGACGGGCGACGAGCATCAGAATTTCTGCGGCGACCTCGTCCTCAAGGACAAGGTCGTCGGCGCGGAGTTTGTCGCGACCTCGATCTCCAGCGGCGGCGACGGCAGCGACAAGCGCAACGGCACCGACGTGTTTCTGAGCCAGAATCCTGAACTCAAGTTCGCGAACGACCAGCGCGGCTATATCGTGTGCGACGTCAATCGCGAGGCTTGGCAGACGCATTTCATGGTCGTCGACAAGGTGACGACGCCAGTGAACACGCTGTCGAAGCGCGCGACGGGCGTCGTCGAGCGCGACGTCGCCGGGATCAAGATGGCCTAGTGTCGTCGGACAGTCACATAAGCGCCATAGCGGACCTGGCATGACCCGCCTCATCACGCTCCTGTTCGCCCTTCTCCTCCCCCTCGCGGTTCAGGCGCAGGCGGCAGACGAGCGGAAGCCCGTGACGATCCTGATCTCGATCGACGGATTTCGCGCCGATTATCTCGATCGCGGCATCACGCCTAACCTGTCACGGCTCGCCGCCGAAGGCGCGCGCGGCAAGCTGCGCCCGTCGTTTCCGACCAAGACCTTCCCCAATCATTATGCGATCGTCACGGGCAAGCGCCCTGACACGAACGGCATCGTCGGCAATAATATGATCGACCCGCGGCGGCCGAACGTGAAGTTCAGCCTCGGCGATCCGAAGCAATCGCTCGATCCCTTCTGGTGGGACGAAGCCGAGCCCGCGTGGATCACTGCTGGCAAGGCAGGCGTGCGCAGCGCAACGATGTTCTGGCCGGGCAGTGAGGTCGCGATCCACGAGAACCGCCCGCCCGACTGGCTGCGCTATGACGCCGATGTCGGCTATGCGCAGCGCGTGAACACGATCCTCGACTGGATGCGGCGTCCCGCAGACATTCGTCCGGCCTTCATGACGCTCTATTTCGAGGCGGTCGACGATGCGGGGCATAAGTTCGGCCCCGAAAGCGCTGAGGTCAACGCCGCGATCACCGCAGTCGATGCGCGCATCGGCGAGCTTGTCTCGGGATTGGCCGCGATGGGGCAACCCACGCAGATGGTCGTCGTCGCCGACCATGGAATGCGCGCGATCGACGAGAGCCGCGTCATCCAGCTTGCCGACCTGATCGACCTGCCGAGCATCATCGCGGTCGAGACTGGTCCCTATGCCGCAATCGAGCCCGCCGCCGCGACCGACGAGCGTGTCTACAAGGCGCTGTTGAAGCCGCATGAGCATATGACCTGCCACCGCCGGGAGGAACTGCCGAAGCGGCTGCATTATGGCCAGAACCCGCGCGTTGCCGCGATCATCTGCATTGCCGAGCCGGGCTGGACGATCCTCGCGGGGCCGCCAAGCTGGCCGGTCACCGGCGGGGCGCATGGCTATGACAATGCCGACCCCGAGATGCTCGCGCTGTTCGTCGCCAGCGGCACCGGACTGAAGGGCGATATCGGCACCGTCGAAAATATCGAGGTCTACCCGCTGCTCATGCGGCTGATCGGCGTCGCCCCGCTGCCCAGCGATGCGACGGGCGCACTGGCGAAACGCCTGCCCTGATCAGTTGCGCAGCAGCGCCATCGCGTGGATCGAAGCGGTCGGCGCGTTGACGATCTGCAGCAGATAGCGGCCGTGCGTCACGTCGAACTCGACCATCTTGCGAATGCCCGAACAGGCGGGGCCGTGGCCGTGCGTGATTGACTTTACGACGACGCCGTCGCGGACGAGATCGATCCACGCCCCAGCGTCGAGCGCAATCACCAGCCGCCCCGGCTTTTTGACATCGATCGGGATCATGCCGCCGAATTTATAGACATCGGGCTTGCGGTCGGGCGCGACGCCGTAGCGCAGGCTCTCGAATTTGTGCAGCGGCAAGGCGGTCCGCGCAGCGCCCAGCGGCGACCAGTCGGCGCCGAGGTCGTCGCCATACGCATAGATCGTCTTGCTCGACGCAGCCCGCGCCCAGTCGGCGAGTTCGGGCGGCAGAACGGGCGCGGCCGGACAGGAGGGGGCGGCCTTTTCGGCCGGCGCCGCGAACACTGTTGCAGGCAGCAGAGCCATCAGCGAAATCGCAAGGATCCTAAGCTTCATCCTATTTTCTCCCGAACAATTTTTCGACATCATCCATCGCCAGCTTCACCCATGTTGGCCGCCCGTGATTGCACTGCCCCGAATGCGGCGTCACTTCCATTGTGCGCAGGAGCGCATTCATTTCGGCGACGCTGAGTGTGCGGCCCGCACGGACCGAGCCGTGGCACGCCATCGTCGCCGCGACGAGTTCGAGTTTTTCGCTGAGGCCAAGCGCAGCGTCATACCCCGCCAGATCGTCGGCGATGTCGGTAACGAGCTTTTGGCAATTGATCGCGCCGAGCATCGCAGGCGTCGCTCGGACCATGACCGCGGCGGGACCAAAGCGTTCGAGTTCGACGCCCAGCGCCGCGAGCTGCGGCGCCGCGGCCTCCAGCCGGTCGCACGCGGGTTCGTCCAGCTCGACCACCTCGGGAAGCAGCAGGCCTTGCGAAGGCACGGTGTGTCCGCTCATCCCGTGGCGCAACTGTTCGAGTACCAGCCGCTCGTGCGCGGCGTGTTGATCGACGATCACCAGACCATCCTCGGCTTCGGCGACAATATAGGTTTTCGCGATCTGCCCGCGCGCGATGCCGAGAGGATGCGCCTCGGCATGCGGTACGGGCGCGGTCGCCGGTTCGGCGCGGCCCATCGGCAGAGCGTCGCGCGGTGCTGAGAAATCGACAATGCGATCGTGCAGCACGGCTGTCGTCGCCGCTCCCGCGTCCGTCCGGAAAGAATGCGGCGCCGGAGAATGGGCAAAAGCAGGCGGAATCGCGAACAGCGATGGCGTCGCCGGCTGCGGCGCAACGGGTTCCTGCTGCCACGCTGCCAGCGCGGCCTCTGCCGGGCGTTGAACGCTGCGGAAACCATGTTCGTCGAGCGCGCGGCGCAGCCCGCCGACGATCATTCCGCGGATCAGCTGCGGATCGCGGAAGCGCACTTCGGTCTTCGCCGGGTGGACGTTCACATCTACCTCGCTTGTCGGCACGTCGAGGAATAGCGCCACGACCGGATGGCGGTCGCGCGCGAGAAGGTCGGCATAGGCGCCGCGAAGCGCGCCGACGAGCAGCCGGTCCTTCACCGGGCGGCCGTTGACGAACAGATATTGATGATCGGCGATGCCGCGATTGTAGGTCGGCAGGCTGATCACGCCGCCCAGATGGACGTCGGCGCGGTCGATATCGACGCCGATGCTGTTCGACGCGAGGTCGCGCTGCGTGAGCGCCGCGACGCGCGTCAACTGGTCCTGCCCGCTCTGCACATCAAGCACCCGCCGCCCGTCATGTTCGACGATGAAGCCGACATCGGGCCGCGCCATCGCGAGCCGTTTGACGACGTCGATGCACGCGGCATATTCGCTGCGCGCGCTGCGCAGGAATTTGCGCCGCGCAGGAACGCGCGCGAACAGATCTTCGACCATGACGCGCGTGCCTTTGCCAAGCGCTGCGGGCCCCTCGGCGACGACCGCACCATTGTCGACGACCCGCTTCCAGCCATCGCCGCCGGCGACCCGACTTTCGAGCGTCAGCCGCGCGACGCTGGCGATCGACGGCAGCGCTTCGCCGCGGAAACCCAAGGTCGTAACATCCTCGATCGCATCGTCGGGCAGCTTTGACGTCGCATGGCGTTCGAGCGCCAGCGTCATGTCGGCGGCCGTCATGCCGCAACCGTCATCCTCAACCTCGAGACGCGAAATCCCGCCCTCGGCGATTCGCACCGAAATGCGAGTCGCACCGGCGTCTATGGCGTTTTCAACCAGTTCTTTAAGCGCTGCGGCGGGTCTTTCGACCACTTCACCGGCTGCGATCCGATTTACGAGCTTTTCCGGCAGGCGACGTATTGACATGGCCGCTCTCCTAGCGCAGTCGAACGCAAATCGCGACCCACCCGCACAGCCTGATCGTTTTATCCAGCCTGCCCTTTGTGGACGAGCCGGAATCTCCCCCTGATTGTTGCTGTCGCCGGTCGGGCGCGCGGGTA
>JAURVS010000160.1 GCA_030655355.1 Sphingopyxis sp. | reverse complement strand
GAAGACATGGCAATTCTATGTCCAGGACACGATGAAATTGCTCGACGACGCGCTGACGATCGATTTCGGTTTCAAGAGCACCTATTCAAAATCGGACGCGCGCGCGATCCCCGGCATCGCGAAGGCAGCGCCGCCCGCCTCAACGCAGTTCGCCAGCGGCACGCTGGTCGCCAAGGATAATTTCCTGCCCGAAATCGGCGTCCATTGGGACGTCGCGCCCGGGCATGAACTCTATGCGAGCTATGCCGAGAATATGGCGATGTTCCAGGGCGGGTTCAAACTGGGCCCGCAGTCGGTGTCGCAGGCGGTCTGGGATCTGCAGGGCAAATATCTGAAGCCCGAAACATCGAAGAGCTTCGAAGGCGGATATCGTTATGTCAGCGGCCCGCTACAGGTCTCGCTCGCCGCTTATAACACGAACTTCGACGATCGCTTGTTGCAGTACAACCCCTGCCCGACCAACCAGCAGCAGAACCCCGGCTGCGGCAACAGCTTTCACAATGCGGGCGGGATCACCAGCCGCGGCGTCGAACTGGGCGTGCTGTGGAAGCCGGCGCCGTGGGTGAACTGGTATAATTCGGCGTCGTACAATAAATCGACCTATGACGAGAACCTTGACTGGTGCACGGGTGCGACCTGTGTCGTGAAGCAGACGAAGGGCAAGCAGCAGGTGGATACGCCGAAGGAAATGTTCGCCAGCGTGCTGACCTTCACCGGCGGCAATCTGACCGCGTCGCTGATGGGCAAATATACCGGCCGCCGTTATTACACCTACACCAACGATCAGAGCTTCAAGGGCTATGCCACCATGGACTTCGGCCTCAGCTACCGGTTCGGCGACATGGGTCCGGTCAAGGGTGCGAAGCTGGCGCTGAACATCACCAACCTGACCAACAAGCGCTATGCGGCGAACTTCGACAGCAGCGTGTTCGCGCCCGACGATGCGCCCGGCAATCTTGTCGTGTTCCACGCCTCGGCGCCGCGTCAGGTCTTCGGATCGCTTAGCTTTGGCTTCTAAACCGACCCGCGCTGCCGCGCTTATCTTCGTGTGCCTCTTCCCCGGTCTTGCGGCCGGGGAAGAGCCAATTGCGCGGCCGAACATTGAACGATCGGCCGAAGCGCGCAGCGTGTCTTTGCTGGGCCAGACCTATGTCAACGATGGGCTCGTCGGCACGGGCATCGTTCCGGCGGCGACGGTCGATTTCCTTGGCGACACGTTGGGGTCTTTTTCGTCGCTGAAGATCGCACCCGGAAGCTGGAAGCGCGTCGGCGCGGGGTATGAGGCAATCCTGTGGACACTGCCCGACCGCGGCCGCAACGATCCCGATGCCAAGCTCTTCTTCGATTATCCCGCACGGCTGCATCGCTTTCGTGTCCGCTTCACCCCCGCCGATGGCAAAGTCGCCCTTGCGCCCGACGGCGGGCTGAAGCTCAGCGACTTTCGCGGTCGCCCCTTTACCGGCGCCGATCCGGGCAACGACACGTTGACACAGCGCGGCATCGTCTTGCCCGCAGCCGCCAGCGGCGTCGGCAGCGGCAAGCTGTCGCTCGATGCGGAGTCGCTGCAATTCACGCGCGACGGCCATTTCTACATCGGCGACGAATATACGGCGAATGTCTATTATTTCGATCGGCGCGGCCGCTTGCGCGGGATCATTCAGCCCCCCGCCGCGATCACGCCGCGCCGCGACGGGCGTCCGCATTTCGGTTCACTGCAGCCACCCGAGACCGGCCGTCGCAACAATCAGGGCGCCGAAGGCATGTCGCTGTCGCCCGATGGCCGCACGCTGTTCGTGATGATGCAAAGCGCGCTGATGCAGGACAGCGCCACAGGCAACGCTGCGGGTCGCATCAACACGCGCGTGCTCGCCTATGACGTCAGTCGCACCCCGACCCCGACAGTGCCCAAGGCGCATTACGTCGTCCAGCTTCCCGCCTATGACGCCGACGGAAAAGGCGGCGCTCCCGATCGCACCGCGGCGCAGAGCGAGATTGTTGCGCTCGACGATCACCGGTTTTTGATGCTGTCGCGCGATGGCGCGGGCCGCGGCGCGGATAACAAGCATCCCATCGTCTATAAGAGTGTCGTGCTAGTCGACTTGACGAACGCGACCAATCTGGCCGGAACCGAGTATGAGACCGGCACTACGTCGCTATTGCAAGATCGGGCCAGTACCGCGCTGCGGTCATCGATCCGCCCCGCCGAACGCGCCGAACTGATCAATATGCTCAACCCCGTGCAGCTTGGCCGATGGGGCCTCAGCGTCGATGCGTTGTCCGAGAAATGGGAAGCGATGGATCTGGTATCGGTGCTGGAACCCGATCGTCCGGCCGACTATTTCCTGTTCGTCGGCAACGACAATGATTTCACCGCGCGTCGCTGCCTGATGTCCGGTCAGCCCTGCGACGCCGCCATCGACAATGACAATCGGCTATTGGTGTACCGCGTGAGCCTTCCGCGTCCTTTGTAACGAGGCTATTTGCGGGCTCGGGCAAGCAGCCGCTTGATGTGTGCCGCAACGGCCTCGGAATCGTAAGGCCGCGAAAGATGGGGCCCGTCATCGCAAAGCTTCCCCGCAGCCTTTGCGGCGGCGTCGACATTGCCCGCCAGTACGGTCTCGACATCAGGGTGATGCTGCCCGATCCACAGGCGGAGGGCGAATGCGTTCAAACTTCCCGCAAGTTCCGCATCCGCGAGGATGACGTCGACCGCGACGGCAGCCTCGTTCAGCGCCGTCATCACTTCATCCGAGGTGGCCGCATCGATCACATGATATCCGCACTCGCGCAAATAGGCCGCAAGCGCGTTCCGCACCAACACGTCGCCATCGGCGACTATGAGGCGGTGCGGTCCTGAGATTGGCTCTGACATGGGGTTCCTATCAGTTTTTCCGCAGCATCGATGATCGCCGCCTCGAAATAGGGTTTGGCAAAAAACACGTCGGCGGGGTGCGATGCCTCGGCCGACAGGTGGCCCGAGCAGACAATCACCGGGCGGCACGGATTGCTCCGCTTGGAATAGGTGGTCAGATCCATGCCATCCAGTCGGCCCGGGGTTTGAACATCGGTTATGATCAGATCGACCTCTTGCCCCGACACAAGCACATCCATGCCTTCATCGGCGCTTACGGCTTCGATGACATCATATCCTCGCTGCCTCAGGGCGTCGGCGAGCAGGAAACGAATGAGGAACTCATCTTCCACGACAAGAATGATCGCTGCACCCACTATTCGCCCTCGTACCAACTCCGCGCCAAGCCCGCCCCCTTGAGCAGACGCCCCTTTTGGCATCGGTAGTCGATATCTAACTCTTTGACGATTAGTCCGTTCCTTGCCAGACGAAAGCTAACGCCTGTCGCCTTCGAACGTGACAGAAGCAGGTCAAAGGCTCGTCACTTGGAGAGGCAACATATGCCATTGGTTCAGGTTTCTCGCGACGACAAGGTCGCAACGGTCATATTCAACCGCCCGGAGGCGATGAACGCATTGTCGCGTTCCTTGCGTCTCGAATTTGCGGCGGTCATGCGGGGGCTCGCCGAGGATCCCGAGGTGCGCGCGATCGTGCTGACCGGCGCTGGCGAGCGCGCGTTTACAGCCGGGCTTGACCTCAAGGAACTCGGGTCGGACACGAGCAATCTTGGGGCGGCGAGTTCGGACTCCGATGATAATCCCGTCAAAGCCATTGAAAACTGCCCGCAGCCGGTTATCGGCGCGATCAATGGCGTGGCGATTACCGGCGGCTTCGAAGTCGCGCTGGCGTGCGACATCCTTATTGCATCGACAAACGCCCGATTTGCGGACACCCACGCCCGTGTCGGCATCTTGCCCGGCTGGGGTCTTTCCCAGAAATTGTCGCGCCGCATCGGTTTATCGCGCGCCAAGGAACTGTCGCTGACCGGAAACTTCATCGACGCGAACACCGCTTGCGCTTGGGGGCTCGTCAACCGCGTCACTGCGCCCGAGGATCTGCTCGCGGCGGCACAGGCGCTAGCGTCGGATATTGCGGGCATCGATCCCGCGATGGTTCAAGCGTATCGATCGATGATCGACGACGGGTTCGCGATCAATTTTCGCGATGCCCTCGCCCTCGAGCATGACCGCTCCGCAGCGTCGAACCGCGCGGTCAATGCCGAGGATGTCGAAAAGCGCCGCCTCGATGTGATGAAGCGCGGGCGCAGCGCCATCTGATCCGGACGAGCAACAGCCATCGTGCTTCAGTCCCCCTTCCCGGAATCGGCGGGAGACGTTTCAGCCCCGCGTTGATTTCATTCGATAGCGACCTCGATTTCGCGGGCTTCGCGGATATCCACCGACGATGAGCCGGCCAATATTTTGTATCGCCCAGGTACCACCTTCCACTGGCCGGACACCGGATCAAACTGCGAAAAGGCGCGTCGATCGAGCGTGACGGTTACGGTACGGCGTGCCTTCGGCGTGAGTTCTACCTTGGCAAAACCGCGCAGTGCGATCGGTGGCTCACCGGCCGCTGGCGCGGTCGGGGCGACGTAGATCTGCACTACCTCTTTCCCTGCGCGCTTCCCGTCGTTGCGCAGCGTCACCCGCACCGGGACCGACGAGCCGCCCTTGACCCGAGCGGGAGCGGAGAGGCCGGAAAAGGTGAAGTTGGTATAACTTAGCCCATGGCCGAAAGCGAAGAGCGGCGCCTGCCCGCGCGCAGCATATCCGCGATAGCCGACGAGCAATCCCTCGGAATAAGGCGTCTTTGCGCCCTTGAGGTTGATGCCGTCATCCTCGGTTCGCTCAGGGAAGGTCACGGGCAGCTTGCCCGAGGGATTGACCTTGCCAATGAGAA
>JAURVS010000157.1 GCA_030655355.1 Sphingopyxis sp. | reverse complement strand
CCTCGGCAATGAACAGCGCGGGCTTACTGGCCCATAACGCGGTGTCGCCATATTCGGCGGGCGGCGCAGCAAAAAAGTCGCTGCTGGCCGCCGTCATGCCGCGCACCGCGTCTTCGCCGATACCGAAATGATAGAATGTCGCGCTGCGGCCCGACGAATGGTAGCCGAGCGCCGATTCGCGTTCCAGCACGACCGTCTCGGCGTGGCGGGCGATACGCGCCGCCGCCGACATGCCCGCGATTCCGCCGCCGATCACGATCACATCAACCCGCCTGCGCATTATAAACGACTTTCTCCGGCTTTGTGCCTATCCAGCCGGTCAGGCTGGGGTGCGCAAGCGATTTTGCTTTCTCCCCAATAGACGCAAGCTGTTCGATTGAGCGAACCGTGCATCGGTTCAATATTCGGTTATGCCTTTGACAACAACCGGGGGACCCGATCACATGGTCCAGTGTCCCGGACAGTAAAGATTGCCGCATTCGCATGGATCTGAAGCATCTCGAAGACTTTGTCAGCCTGTGTGAGACGCGCAGTTTTTCGCGGTCCGCCGATATTCGGAATGTGACGCAGTCGGCGTTCAGTCGCCGGATTCAGGCACTCGAGCTATGGCTGGGAACGCCGCTCGTCGATCGCAGCACCTTTCCGACTTCGCTGACCGCCGAAGGACGGCTGTTTCGCGAAACCGCGGACGAAGTTCTGAACATGCTCGAAGAGGCACGGACCGATGTTCAGGCGCGCCAGCGTCAGTCGCGCAAGACGATCAGTTTCGCCGCGCTCCATACGCTCGCGCTCAGCGTATTCCCCGACTGGCTCAAAAATGTCGAACGGCTGACAGGGCCGCTCAAGACCGATGTCCTCGCCGACAATGCCCATAATTGCTTTCAGTCGCTCGTCGAAGGGAAGAGCGACTTTCTGCTGACCTTCCACCATGAAGCGGTGCCGATGTCGCTCGATCCGGTGCGCTTTCCGCATGTCGTGCTTGGAACCGACCGGCTTTTGGCGACGACGCGGATCGAGAATGGCGTTCCGTTGTTCGCACTCGATACCAGCGTGCCTCTACTGGCTTATGGTCAGGATTCGTTTCTCGGTCGCCTGAGCTCCTATGCCGCGCGTGTATCGGGAATCAATCAGCCGCCCAGCCATGTGAACGACAATGCCGTCGCCGAGATTTTGAAGGCAATGGTGCTTGCGGGCCATGGCATCGCGTGGCTGCCCGAAAGCCTGATCCGCCGCGATCTCGAAAGTGGGCAGTTGCACGATCTCGGCGCTGGCGTGCCGATGGAAATCCGCATGTACCGGTCGGCCCAGCGCACGCGCAAATCGGTCGTCGGAGTGTGGGAAGCCGCCAACGCGCTGCCGACGATGGGCGGCGCGTAAGAGCCGCGATTACTTCTTTGCGCCGGCGACTTTGATCAGGCCAATGCCGTCCTTAATTTCAATCGTCGTGCCCAGCGGCTTCGAAAGTCGGCTCAGCCGCTCAAGGATCTTCGCGCCATGCGCGCGGCTCGCCATGCGCGGGACCCCGCGGTCGGCGCCTTTAACCTCGACACCCAGATCGATCGGATAGAGACGGATTTCTGCCAGTTCGCCCTTGTTGTATCGCGACACGGCAATCACCGATTCATAGAAGTCGGGATTTGAAAAGGTGCGCGTGTTGCGCGCTTGAAGCAGTTCGGGAACCGTCGCACTGTCGGGGTCGACGCCAAACTGACCGTACATGTCGGCAGGCACGGCATCGAGCGAGTTGTTCATCATTGCGAAGTTGCCGAGCGAATAGAAAATGGGTTTGCCCTTGTAGATCTCGATCCCGCGCAACTGGTGCGGGCCATGTCCCATATAGGCGTCGGCGCCTGCATCGATGACGGCATGGGCCAGTTCGATCGCGAAATCGGCGGGTTCCTGAAACGCGTTGCCGGGTTCGTGATTATGGACCGAATAGATCACGAAATTGCCGTTCTGCCGCGCTTGCCGGATCGCGCGCATATTGTCGGCAAGGTCGCCCGCGTTGATGCGGTAGCGAAAGTCCAGATGCTTGCCGCCGGTATCGCCGGGGGCGAAGCGGTTTCCGAAAAGTGTGACGGCTTCGTCGGTCTTGGCATCGGTGGCGAGCGGCGATTTTGCCGCGAGGTCGCCGAGCGCCGAAAATTGCTCGGGCGTCACGAGCGTCGTGCGCACCGTCCGGATCGTGTTGGCGCCGGGGCGGCCTGCGACTTCGCCGACGGGATCGCTGGCGCGCGACATCGGCGTGAAGGTCGAGGTCGCCGACACGATCGCGACGCGCCCTTTGGCCACGTCGAGATAGCGCGGCGCGCGAGCGGCTGACATCGTCGTGCCCGTGCCCGACCAGACGATATTTGCGTCGGACAAGCGTCGACCTGTTTCCATCATGCCCTCGACGCCCCAGTCGGTGGAATGATTATTCGCATGGCTGACCATGTCGAAGCCAAGCTTCGCCACGTCATCGGGCACGCGGGGATCGGCGAGCATCCAGGTTCCGCCCGATTCCGCCTGCGCAACCGCCTTGGTGTCGGCTAGATCGAGGACGGTGGTTTCGAAATTGCCGAAAGTCACATCGGCTTCGCGCAGAAGGCGAACCATGTCGGGGCTTCGCGCTTCGAGGGTCGCGAGCATCGGGCGCAGATAGATCAGGTCGCCCGCGGCAGCGAGCGTGAAGTCGTCACCGATCGGGGTCGTCGGCACCGGCGTCGTGACGAGCGGTTGCTGGGCTGTCGCCACGGCCAGCGGCATGGCGGCTGCGGCAATCGCGAGGATGGCATATCGAGCGGTCATTTAGCACCTGCAGCGGTGAGAAGGATGGCGAGGCCGATCTCCATCCCGCGGACGCTCGCGCCGCGTTCGACGTCGATCCATTCGTCCAGCGAGTGCGCCCGGCCTCCGGTGCCGCCCGACCCGATGGTGATCGCAGGGATGCCGAGGCTCATCGGCAAATTGGAGTCGGTTGATGAAAAGGCGAGGCTGGGTTTGAGGTCGCGCGCCGCGATCGCGCCAGATGCGATACGGACGATGTCGGCGGTGGCGGGCGTGCTGCCGGCGGGGCGGTCGCCGATCAGCTTGATGTCGGCTTCCACCTTGCCCTCGCGCGCATTGCGCGCCGCATTTTCGCCTTCGACGCTGGCGTTCACGATTGCGAGGAACGCCTTTTCGACATTTGCGAGTTCGGCGGGATCTTCGGACCGCATGTCGAACTCCATATAGACCTCATTGGGGATCGAGTTCACCGAGGTGCCGCCGCTGACCACGCTCGCCGAATAGGTCGTCTTCGGCGTTTCAGGCACCTTCAGCTTGTAGAGATCGACCACCGTCTGGCTCATCGCGGTCATGGGATTGACGAGGCCGAAAGCCATGAAGCTGTGTCCGCCCGGACCCTTGAAGGTGATGCGATAGCGTTTCGAGCCGACGCCGCCGTTGACGATGCGCGCAGAATCGAGACCATCCATCGAGATGAACGTCGCGACCCGCTCGCGATATTTGCCCTTCGTGAGCATATAGCGGACACCGCGAAGGTCGCCCGGTCCTTCTTCGCCGACATTGCCGACGAACAAAATGTCCTGCTTGGTCTGGACCTTGTTGGTCTTCAGTGCGCGCGCGTAGGCGAGCAGCACCGACAGGCTGCGGCTGTTGTCGCCGATGCCGGGCGCGAGGAGGCGCGTGCCTTCGCGGCGGACCTTCACATCGGTGTCGGCGGCAAAGACGGTGTCGAGATGCGCGGCGAGCATGACGAGCTTGCCGCCCGGAGCGTTCGTACCGCGATACAGGCCCATCACATTGCCCTCGGCGTCGACTTCGACGTCTTCCAGCCCCGCCTGTTTCAGCATGTCCAGATAGGCTGCGCCCCGCTTCGTTTCGGCGAACGGCGGGGCGGGGATTTCGGTGAGGGTTATGATGTCCTCGACGATCCGGTCATGCTCGCGGCCCAGTTGCGATGCTGCAGCGGTGTAGGACGGGCTGGCGAGGACCTGCTTCAGCGGCCGATCGTCGGCCGGCGCGGCGGCCAGAGCGAGCATGGAAAGCAGTGGGGCAGCGAACATCGGCAGGGCCTCTTTATCTGAAGGTGACGCACGTCATGCATGCACGCTCATCTGTAGACGCGAAGTTGCTCCGCACGCGAACGGAGAAAGAAGAGAGATTGCCGATAATTATCAAGCGTCCAACCTGCGCCAGTTTGGCCGCTGCCACGCGCTGCTGCTCGGGCGCCGCGTCGGGGCGTGCGCGCTGACATCAAGGAGGGGAGTGGAATTGTCGTCATCGAGAAAGGGGCGCAGGCGCTCCTGAAGATGCTCCATCGCGGCCATCATATGTTTCTGGACCATGCGCGGGGTGATCGACAGCGTCTCGGCAACCTCGGGGGTCAGCATCGATTCCTGTCGGCGAAGCCGGAAAACTTCGCGGCGACGCGGTGGGAGTTCGGCGAGGGCGGCTTCATATGCGGTCTGCAGATCCGACAGTCGGCGTGCGTCCTCCTGGCGCGGGGCCGCTTGCAAGAGATCCTCCGATACGGTGCCTATTTCAATAGAATTGGAAAGAAGAGATTTCTTTCGTCCGCGATCATGAATCAGGTTGCTTGCGATGCGTAACAAATATCCAATCGGAGATTCGATCATGATATCCGAATTATATGAGTGATACCGGATAAACGTATCCTGTATTATATCATCCACGTCGCTTTTGTTGTTCAAACGCGGTGCAATATATTTCCTCAGGCTGTCACAATATCCGCCAACAAGGTGATGTTCCAATTGCATGACAAGATGGTGACTGTGGGTGGGCATGGTGTCCAATGCCAATGCCGAAAGGGTCATTCCAAATTTGCATAACCTGATCGCGAACGCGCGGCGTCCCGGTGCTGCGAGGGCACCGCGCCGACGACGGCAAGTTTTGGGAGCCTAGTTCGGGATACGCGTAAAGGCGACCTTGCGCGCGCGCTCCACGCCGACGGTGAGGCCGGTGATCCGCCCCTTGTCGTCGCGTGTGAACCGCACGATGGCGTTGTCGCCCTGAAATGCGTCGCGGTAGATCGGTTTCAGCGCCTGCATGAAATCGGGGCGATCCTGAATGCGCCAGATCAGCCCGTCGGTCCCGGCGCTGACGACATAGACTGCACCCACTTCGTCGCTCGCATAGCGCGCCGGAAATTCTGCGAGGTTGACCGCCGCCGGTGTCACGGGCGGGGTGCGTAGATAGACGGTGATATTTCCGTCGCGGCCGACGAGCTCGATCCGGTCCTTTGAAACGACGCGGCTTTCGGTCGATTGATAGTCTTCTAGTTCCAGCGGCGCGCCGGTCGCCTGACTGACGAACAGGCCGTCGAGCGTCTTCTTCACCGCCTTGGGCGGCGTGAACGGCGGCAGAAATTTCGCCGCTGCCTGACGCCCGAGCGTCGTCGGCGCATTGCCGGCGTTGCAGAGCATTGCTATCGACAATTTCTGTGTCGGATAGCGGCCCAGCCATGCGCGATATCCCGCGGTCGATCCGGAATGCGCGATCTCGGCCACGCCCTGAAAGGTGAAATTGAACAGGCCGCGGCCATAGGTCAGCGGCCGACCGTCGCGAAGCGTGCTGCGTTCGGACAATTTCTTGGCGACCAATGTGCCGACCGCCCCGCTGTCGAGCGCACGGTTCCAGATCAAAAGATCGCCGACCGTCGTCAGCAGGCCGCCATTGCCATAGGTGTTTTCGAACGGCATCTCCTGATGATAATCCTTGCCCGTCCATTCGTAGGCTTGCGCGCGATTGGGCACGATTTTTCGGAAATCGTCGCGCCACTGGCTATGCGTCATGCCAAGTGGTCGGAAAAACACCTCCTGACTGAAATCGGCCAGCGACTGTCCGCTTACCCGCCGCACAATCTCGGTCAGCAAATTATAGCCGGTGTTCGAATAGCTTGATTCGGCGCCCGGTTCGAAGTTGAGCGCCTTCTGCTTGGCCACGACACCAAGGAAGTCATTCTGCGTGAAGACGCGCGTCGTGCGCGGCCAACCCGCCAGCCCAACGACCGCGCCCCAGTCGCGCAGGCCGCTGGTATGGTTCATCAATTGATCGACGGTGATGACCTGTCCGTAATCGGGCAGTTCGGGAATGATCTTGCGGACATCGGTGTCGAGCGTGAGCTTGCCGGTCTCGACCAGTTTGAGCACTGCTGCGGCGGTGAATTGCTTGGACACCGAACCGGCCTCGAACACTGTATCCGGCGTAATCCGGATGCCATGCTCAAGATCGGCCATGCCATAGCCGAGCGCCAACACGGGCTGACCCGGCCGATCAATCGCAATCGCACAGCCTGGCGTCTTGGCGCTGTTCCATTGGGCGAAGATCGGGTCGATATCTGGTGCGGCCGGTCCGGCCTGCGCTTGCGCGAGACCGGGAAACGACAGCAGGATAGCCGCAGCCAGACCGTATCGACGACGTGATTTTGCGGGGAGGGGAGATACAGTTTTCGGCTTCATATTGTTGCTCCCCAAAATATCCCGCACTGGGTCAGAATTTCAGCTTTGCAGTGGTCGAAAAATAGCGGCCGATCTGATCATAGTGGATCTGGCCCGTTGTCGTAAGCGGCGGACCGCGATCGAATACATTGTTGACGCTCACCGCCAGCGTCAGATTTTCGATCTTCACGCGCGCGCCGATGTCGAGATAGGTGCGCGCCGAAATGGCATTATTCTCGATATCCAGCAGATGGTTCCACTGGCCGCCGCCGACATAGCGGACGCGGGCATCGGCGCTGAGCGGACCCTGATCATAGGTCATGCTGAATGTTCCGCGCCACTTCGGCGTGCCGAACGGAACCGCCTCGCCGACATCGCCGACATATTCGATCTTGCTGATGCCATCGTCGGTGGTGAGGCTGTCGACATAGGTTGCCAGTGCACGAAAGCGCAGCGTGCCGGGGACTGAGGCCGCGACATTGTTGAGCGGCAACGTGTAGGACGCCTCGAAATCGATGCCGTTCGTCTTATATTCGGCCAGATTGACGAAGGTCGCGAACACCGTTGTGATCAAGCCGTTTTGACGCACGATCTGGTCGCAAAGCGCGGTGTTGCCGTTGGCGCAGCGGGTGACAATGTCCTGTCCGCTGAGCGTTGCGATCGCGCCTTTGATCCGGATGTCGAAATAGTCGATCGACAGGTTCAGGCCCGGAATGAACGGCGGCGCATAGGTGCCCCCGATCGTCGTCGTCGTGCCGATTTCGGGGGCGAGCGTCGGATTGCCGCCGCCGAAGGTGACGATCTGATAGGTCGTCTGGGTGATCGGATCGGCGATGTTCGACTGCGTCGTCGAGCGGGTGTTGTAAAGCTCGGACAGGCTGCCCGAACGAATGTCGCGCGACCGCGAAACACGAAGCAGCAGATTGTCATAGATGCGGTTCGTTGCGCCGAGCTTCCACGACCAGACACTGCCGGTGTTGCTATAATGGCTGTAACGCGCCGCGCCGCTGAACTCGAGGTCGCTGAAATCCTGCTTCAGCAACGGTATTGCGACTTCGGCGAAGCCTTCCTTGACGTTGAAGCCGCCGTTGATCTCCGAAAAGTTGAAGGTCGAAAACGCCTGCGCCCGTGACAGATCGTCGAGGCCGCTCGATCCGATCGACTCCCAGCGCGCTTCGGCGCCCACCGCGATCGAAACCGGACCGGCCCAAAGTGAGAATGGGTCGCCGCGCAGGCTGACGCCGGCGGTGTCCAATTTGGTCGTGTTGCGCACATGCGCGGCGTTCGAAAACGCGAAAGCGACCGCGGCAGGATCGGCATTGCCTTCGCCGAACAGGTTGAGCGGGCGGCATGCCGTCGACGGGTTGGTCAACGCGATGCGGCAGATCGGCTGGCCCGTTACCGGGCTGGCGATCACATCGATCGCCTGGTTGAACGGTACGGTGACCTTCTGGTTCAGATAGCCGCGATCGTCCGAAAGCTCGCCATGACCGTAATAAGCGCTGTAGCGCCATTTGCCGTCGGCGAACGATCCGTCGACGCCGATCGCCGCGTCGATCGTTTCGCGGACATAGCCGAACGTGCGGTAGCCATAATCTTCAAACACCCGGCCCATGCGAAAGCTGGTCTGGTTCGCGGCGATCAGCCGGTCGCGCACCGCTGTGGGCAGGAACGGATTGTTGACCGATACGGTGATATTGTCGCGGTTGCTCTCGGCGTAGAAGGGATATTCCGCCGACATCCGCGAATAGCTGCCGTCGACCCAGAATTTCGCATCGCCAAGTTCATAGCTGGCGCGGGCATAAGCCGTGATGCGCTCATAGGGTGCGGAGAGCGCGGTTTCGTCACGAAGACTCGTGCCTTCGCCGCCGACCATCACCTGCGTTCCGCGCGGGCTGCCATATTGGAAGGGGCGCAAAGTGCCATCGCGGTTGAACGTCTGCCCGGCGAGGACGCCGGTGGTGATCAGGCCGTTAATGCTGGCATTCGAATAGTTCACGTCGCGCGCGATCACGAAGGCGTGCGCCGAGCCTGCCGGATTGGTGTAAAGTGTCGTGCTGCCGAGATTCTTGCGCGAATCGCGATCGAGCACGCCTTCGTCGTTCAGATATTGTCCGCCGATCATGAAATGACCGGCGCCATCGGCGAACTTCACCCCGAAACTACCGTCGAAACCATAGCGGAAGGCGTCGCGGCGCGACGAGATGCCGCTCTGAACGCCAAGTTCCAGACCCTCAAGCGAGTCGTTGAGCAGAATATTGACCACACCGCCCACCGCGCCCGAGCCCCATGCGGCGGACGCGCCGCCGGTGACGACTTCGACGCGCTGGATCATCCCCTGCGGAACCGTGTTGAGATCGCCCGCACCGGTAAAGCGGCGCCCGTTGAGCAAGGTCAGAGTGCGCGACGTGCCGAGGCCGCGAAGATCTGCCGGCGACGAACCCGAAGCGGTGCCCGAGAAGTTGGTGACGGGTGTCGTCGACGCGCGGAACTGGGGCAGGTCGTTGAGAACCTGCGCAATGCTCGGCCGGTTGCCCTGAAGCAGATCGTCGCCGCTGATGACTGTCGTGGGCGTCGGCGCGCGAAAGCCCGCCTTGTCGATGCGCGAACCCGAGACGACGATCGTATCGCCGTCGGTCGGGGTTTCTACCGCTTCGACCTCGGCGTCCTGTTCTGCTGCGATGTCGGCCGCATGACTGACGGTAGGCATGAATGCCGCAGTCACGGCCCCCGCCGCCGCCGTGAGCATCAACCGGTATTGAAGATCCGAGCGCTTCATGTCTTTCCCCTTTTTGCCCGCGTAAAGATACGGTGCGTTCACAGGGGAGACGTCAGATCTTGCGATAGCCGAACGGTGTAATGGATTTTTTGCGGCAGAGGCTTTGCATCGAACGGCTTTGGCGCCGCCCGATGGGCGGGCGACGACCTTTGGCCGCCGCCCTCACCGTCAATGCCGACTAAGTTCGTCGCGGCCGACGACCATATAATGGACTTCGTCAGGACCGTCGGCAAAGCGCAGATGGCGCACGTCGGCGTAGAGCGCCGCCAGCGGAGTCCAATGCGAAATGCCGGTCGCGCCGTGGAGCTGAATCGCCTGATCGATGATCTGGCAGGCGCGTTCGGGAATCATTGCCTTGGCCATGCTGACCCAGACGCGGGCCTCGCGATTGCCCAGCAGGTCCATCGCCTTTGCGGCCTTGAGCACGATCAGGCGCATCGCCTCGATATCAATCCGTGCCCGCGCGATGACTTCCATATTCTTGCCGAGCTGCGACAAAGGCTTGCCGAAAGCGGTGCGCGAATTGCCGCGATTGACAATCTGGTCAAGCGCGACTTCGGCCTTGCCAATCGTCCGCATGCAATGATGGATGCGGCCCGGCCCGAGGCGCATCTGCGAAATCTCGAACCCGCGACCCTCGCCCAGCAGCATATTGTCCTTGGGCACGCGGACATTTTCGAAGCGCATGTGCATATGGCCCTGGGGCGCATGGTCGTCGCCGAACACCTTCATGGGGCCGAGCACCTGCACGCCGGGCGTGTCCATCGGCACCAGGATTTGCGAATGCTGTGCCTTTCGCGCAGCTTCGGGGTTCGTTTTGACCATGCAGATCAGGATTTTGCAGCGCGGATCGCCGGCACCGCTGATGAAATATTTCTCGCCGTTGATGACCCACTCATCGCCTTCGAGCCGCGCGCTCGTTTCGATATTGCCGGCATCCGACGATGCGACATTGGGCTCGGTCATCACATAGGCGGAACGGATTTCGCCATTGAGAAGCGGCTTCAGCCAGCGCTCCTTCTGATCGGGCGTGCCGACCATTTCCAGCACTTCCATATTGCCGGTGTCGGGCGCCGAGCAGTTGAGCGATTCCGAAGCGAGCGGCGACTTGCCGAGTTCGGCGGCAATATAGGCATAATCAAGGTTGCTGAGCGGCGTGCCCGTATCGCCGTGCGGCAGGAAGAAATTCCACAGCCCCGCCGCCTTCGCTTTGTTCTTTGCGCCTTCGAGCAGTTCAAGCTGCCCGGGCGCCCAGCTCCAGCGATCGGTGCGGCCGTCACCGAGCCGGAAAAACTCCTCGGTGATCGGGTCGACATTTTCGGCAATATGCCGCTTCACCGCGTCGAAAAGCGGCTGTGCGCCCTTCGACATGCGCAAGTCATTGAGTTCGGTATCGAATTCGATCGAGGACATAGGGCTGCTCCATTGCTGTTGGCAGCGATGCTAGCCGTTCGATGTCATAATGAGAAATGATAGGTCGTAA
>JAURVS010000301.1 GCA_030655355.1 Sphingopyxis sp. | reverse complement strand
GTCTTTCCTCCCATGGCGCGGTTCATTTTTATCACCGGCGGCGTGGTCTCCTCGCTTGGCAAAGGTTTGATGGCAGCTAGCCTCGCAGCTTTGTTGCAAGCGCGTGGCTATCGTGTCCGTATCCGGAAGTTCGATCCCTATCTGAATGTCGATCCGGGCACGATGTCGCCGTATCAGCATGGCGAGGTCTATGTGACCGACGACGGGGCCGAAACGGACCTCGATCTGGGCCATTATGAACGTTTTACCGGCGTTGCGGCGCGGCAAAGCGACAATGTCACCTCGGGCCGTATTTATCGCGACATCATCACCAAGGAACGCCGCGGTGACTATCTGGGCGCGACGGTGCAGGTCATTCCGCACGTCACCGACGAGATCAAGGCGTTCGCACGCGCGCAGACCGACGATGTCGATTTCGTGCTGTGCGAAATCGGCGGGACCGTCGGCGATATCGAATCGCTGCCGTTCATCGAGGCGATCCGTCAGCTAAAAAATGAAGTCGGTCGCGAAAACGCGATCTCTGTTCATGTCACGCTGGTGCCCTATATTGCGGCCGCGGGCGAATTGAAGACCAAGCCGACGCAGCACAGCGTGCGCGAACTCGCCTCGCTGGGCGTTCAGCCCGACATTCTCCTGTGCCGCTGCGAAAAGCCGCTGCCCGAGAGCGAGCGCGCGAAAATCGCGCAATTCTGCAACGTTCGCAAGGAAGCGGTGATTCCCGCGCTCGATGCCGACAGCATCTATTCGGTTCCGGTCCAATATCATGGCGAGGGACTAGACAGCGAAGTGTTGCACGCGTTCGGGATCAAGGATGCGCCCGCGCCTGACCTGTCGCGCTGGTATGACATCATGGACCGCAAACAGCATCCCGAAGGCGAAGTGACGATCGGCGTCGTCGGCAAATATGTGTCGCTGCCCGATGCGTACAAGTCGCTGAACGAGGCGCTGGTTCACGGCGGTATGGCGCACCGCGTGAAGGTCAATATTCGTTGGCTCGATGCCGAAATGTTCGAGCGCGACGAGGATCTGGCCGCCAATCTGGAACCGCTCCACGGCATTCTCGTACCCGGCGGGTTCGGCGAGCGCGGGTCGGAAGGCAAGATTTCGAGTGTGCGTTTCGCGCGCGAACGCAATGTGCCCTTCTTTGGCATTTGCCTCGGCATGCAGATGGCGTGCATCGAGGGTGCGCGCAATACGAGCGGGATTGCCGGCGCGTCGAGCACCGAGTTCGGCAAGACTGACGAGCCCGTCGTTGGCATGATCACCGAATGGATGAGCGCCGAAGGCCTGCAGAAGCGCGGCGCCGACACCGATCTGGGCGGCACGATGCGGCTGGGCGCTTATGAAGCGAAATTGTCGCCAAACAGCCATGTCGCGACAATCTATGGCGCGAACGATATCAGCGAACGCCATCGCCACCGCTACGAAGTGAATGGCGCCTATCGCGAGAGCTTGGAGAAGGGCGGACTTGTCTTTTCGGGCATGTCGCCCGACGGCACGCTGCCGGAAATCGTTGAGCGTCCGGACCATCCGTGGTTTATCGGCGTACAATTCCATCCCGAGCTCAAGTCGAAACCGTTCGATCCGCATCCCTTGTTTGCGGGCTTTATCGAAGCAGCGGTGAAACAGAGCCGGTTGGTCTGACAAGATAATAACAAAGGGATTGAGGGGCATGGATCACGCGAAACTCGCCGAATTGCAGGGCCCCGACAGCATATTTGCCGGACTGTCGAACGAAGATTGGGCCGAAATCGGCAGCCGCGCGGTTCAGGTCAATTTCGTCAAGGGCAAGGAGTTGCTCGTCCAGGGTGACCCGGGCGATATGATGCTAATCCTGACCGAAGGCACCGCGCGCGTCTCGATGCTGACGTCGGGTGGGCGCGAAATCGTGCTGGCTTATGCCGAACCCGGCGCCGTTCTAGGCGAAATTGCATTGCTTGACGGCGGCGAACGCACCGCGTCGGTTACCGCGACGAGCGCCGGAAGTGCGCTGCAACTCGGCCGCAATGCGCTGCGCGACTTTGCCGCGGGCCATCCGGAATTTGCCTGGTCGTTGATGCAGCAGCTCGCCCGGCGATTGCGCACCGCCGACCAAACGATCGAGAGCGACCGCGCTTATGCCTCGGGTCCGCGCCTTGCCCGCTATCTCAAGCGGCTGATCCGCAAGGATGTCGAGGCGACGCACCGCGTCGAACTGAGCCAGACCGAATTGGGCAATTTCGCGGGCATGAGCCGCGAGCATATCAACCGCCAGCTGCGAAGCTGGGAAGAATCGGGGGTCATCTCGCTCGAGCAGGGGCGTGTGCGGGTGCTGGATACCGATATGCTTGAGGATATTAGTGAGAGCGAAGGGTAGTCGAATGCTTTTTCTCTCCTCCCGCAAGCGGGAGGTGAGCACGGTGCGCCAAGCGACCGCTCTCAATAACCACTCATTATGAAAATCGCGCTAGGCGGGAATCACAACGCCCGGGCTTCGTTTCCGAAACCCGGGCGCCTGTGACGAACACTCGCCATCCCCCTTTGTTGCAGACCCGGCGAAAGGCCTGCACTCCCTGGAGCCGGGCCTTTGGGCCGCGTTGAACCAGAAGCGGTGGGGTAGGTCGTAGGGTGGCCTTTGTCACCCTCCCTTAGGCCAACGACCCCGCTTTTGCCGGACGCTGTGGCCTATGAGCAACATATTCTGCGAATCGTTCGCAGGTTTTCGTCGGCGTCGCGACCATTGCCAGCGGTGTCGGCGCTGCGTAAAGCGGCGGGCATGCGTGTCATTCCCCATGCGCCGCAAAGGCACACCGCCCTATGATCCTGCGTCCTTACGAGCGCACCATCTTCAAACGCTATATGCTTCCGCAGCGCGGCGAAGGGTTCATCTTCGTCGCGGCGGCGTTCAGCTTTATCGCCGTGACGCTGGGCGTTGCAGCACTGGTGATCGTGATGAGCGTGATGAACGGCGTACGCGCCGATCTGTTCGACAAGATCGTCGGGCTGAACGGTCATGCGGTGGTGCAGGGCTTCGGCGGCAGGCTCGACGACTGGCAAGGCGTGTTGAAGCAGGCAAAAACCACCCCCGGAGTCGTTTCGGCGACGCCGCTGATCGAACAGCCGTTGCTGGCGACCTTCAACGGTCGTGTCGAGGGCATATTGGTCCGCGGGATGACTGTTCCCGATATCCGCAAAAATGAAACGCTCGGGGGCAAGGTGTTGCAGGGTAGCCTCGACACGCTGACCGCCAACTCGGGCAATGTCGCGATCGGCAGCGAACTGGCGCGCAATATCGGCGCGTCGGTCGGATCGAATATCACGATCATCAATCCGGCGGGGCGCTCGACGCCATTCGGGACGGTGCCGCGCGAGATCAGCTATCGCGTGTCGGCGGTGTTCGAGATCGGAGTCTATGATTTCGACAAGGCGTATGTGGTGATGCCGATGGAGGATGCGCAATTGCTCCTGCTTACCGGCGATCAGATCGGGATGATCGAGGTCAAGGTCACCGACCCCGACAAGGTTGGGGAGATATTGCAGCCGCTGGCCGAAAAGGTCGCGGCGCAGGCGGTCGTGTCCGACTGGCGATCGATGAATGCCAGCCTGTTCGAGGCGCTGTCGATCGAACGTGTGGCGATGTTCGTGATCCTGTCGCTGATCGTTCTCGTGGCGGCTTTCAATATCGTATCATCGCTGATCATGCTCGTCCGCGCGAAGACGCGCGACATGGCAATCCTCCGCACGATGGGCGCGCCGCGCGACGCGGTGATGCGGATCTTCATGGCGATCGGGCTGTCGATCGGGGTCGCGGGGACACTGATGGGAATGGCGTTCGGTTTCGGGCTGCTTTATTTCCGTCAGGGCGTGTTGCGCGGGATCGAGTTTTTGACTGGCCAACCCTTGTGGGATCCCTCGATCCGCTTCCTGACCGAATTGCCGTCGAAGCCCGATCCGTTCGAAATTACCGGAATTGCGGTGATGGCGGTCGTCTTCAGCTTCCTTGCGACGCTCTATCCGGCGCTCAAGGCCGCTAATACCGATCCGGTGCAGGTGCTGCGTTATGAGTGACATGATCCTCGAGCTTAAAGCGCTCAAGCGCAGCTTCACGCAGGGTGATGTGACGATCGACGTGCTGCGCGGCGTCGACGCGCATCTGAAGCGCGGCGAGATTGTCGCGCTGCTCGGGCCGTCGGGGTCGGGCAAATCGACGATGCTGCAAGCCGTCGGCCTGCTCGAAGGCGGGTTTCAGGGATCGATCCGCATCGACGGCCATGACGTCACGCAATATGATCAGGGTGAGCGAACGAAAACCCGCCGCGAGAAGGTCGGGTTCGTCTATCAATTCCATCATTTGCTCCCCGATTTTAACGCGATTGAGAATGTCGTGTTGCCGCAGCTGATCCGCGGCGCGGCGCAAGCCGAAGCCGAGGAACGCGCCGCCGACCTGCTGGGCCGGCTGGGGCTGGGTGAGCGATTGCATCACAAGCCGAGCAAGCTGTCGGGCGGCGAGCAACAGCGCGTCGCGGTGGCGCGCGCGCTGGCGAACCGGCCCTTGCTCGTGCTCGCCGACGAACCGACGGGCAATCTCGACGAGGCGACTGCCGACAAGGTGTTCGATCAGTTCGTCAGCCTCGTTCGCGATCATGGTTCGGCGGCGCTCGTCGCGACGCACAATGAACGGCTCGCGGCGCGAATGGACCGTGTGCTGCGCTTGCATGACGGGCGGATCGAGAGTTAGTCTCGCAGATTGATTGCAGGTCCATTACCCGTTCGCATCGAGCGAAGTCGAGATGCTCTCGATGGAGCGCCAAGCCGATGGGTGTCTCGACTTCGCTCGACACGAACGGATTAGGTAAAAAAGGGGACGGAATATGGCTCTTTATGATCTTGCGGCGAAACTTCCCGGCGGGGGCACGCAAAGCTTGGCCGATTATCGCGGCAAGGTGCTGCTGATCGTCAACACCGCCTCGAAGTGCGGTTTTACGCCGCAATATGAAGGGCTGGAGGAGTTGCATCGCGATTATAAGGACCGCGGGCTCGAGATCCTCGCTTTTCCGTGCAACCAGTTCGGCGCGCAGGAACCGGGCGATGCGGCGGAAATCGCGAATTTCTGTTCGCTGACCTATGAAGTGTCCTTCCCACTGATGGCGAAGATCGACGTGAATGGCGAAGAAGCCGATCCGATCTTCAAGCATCTGAAGAAGGAAAAGACCGGCTTGCTGGGCAGCGGGATCAAGTGGAATTTCACCAAATTCCTCGTCGATCGCAACGGCAAGACAGTGTCGCGCCACGCGCCGACGACAAAGCCTGAAGCGCTTCGCAAAGAGATTGAAGAATTGCTTGGCTAATTTCCAAAGCCCTTCCTTGCGGGCGAAGCGACGCAATCTAGGAGCGGTTTAGTCACTCTGGATTGCCGCATCGCCTCCGTCTCTCGCAATGACGTTTTTGTGAATCGAAAAGATGGTCGAATCACGCTGAGGGCGTTAGCGTTCCGATCATGGCCTTCAGCCCCTTTGTCCCCCTTCGCGTCTTTTCCTGCTACACGATGCTCGAAGGGGCGATCGAGCCGAAAGCGATTGCGAAAGCCGCGCGCGACCGCGGGTTTCCGGCGATCGCCATCTGCGACCGCAACGGGCTTTATGGCGCGATGGCGTTCGGTGATGCGTGTAAGGCGGCGGGGGTGCAGCCCGTCGTTGGCGCGCTGCTCAGCGTCGCGCGGCCCGGACAACGCATGGCGAACGGCGCGCCGCTGATCGACTGGCTCGCGCTCTATGCGCAGGACGAGACCGGATATGGCAATCTGTGTGCGCTGGTGTCGGCGGCGCATCTCGACAGGCCGATCGAGCAGGACCCGCATGTCAGCCTGTCCGATATCGCGGGCAAGAGCGACGGGCTGATCTGTCTGACTGGCGGCGGCGAGGGCGCGCTGGCCAAGCTGCTGGCGGGAGAGCAGGTCACCGCCGCCAATGACTATGTCGAGCAACTCGAAGCGTTGTTCGCAGACCGGCTGTATATAGAACTGGCGCGGCGCGGCGACGCGGCGGAGATGGCCGCCGAAAAGGCGCTGATCGATCTCGCTTATGCGCGCGCCTTGCCGATCGTGGCGACCAACCCCGCGAGCTTCGTCGAGCCGCAATTCCACCCTGCGCACGACGCGATGCTGTGTATCGCACAATCGGCCTATGTTGAAAGCGAGGACCGCCGCGTCTCAAGCCCCGAAGCGTGGCTGAAGCCCGCCGAGGCGATGGAGGATGCGTTTTCGGATTTGCCCGAGGCGATGCGAAACAGCCTCGTCGTGGCGCAGCGCTGCGCGTTTATGGCGCCGAAGCGCAACCCGATCCTGCCAAGCCTTGCCGGCGACCGCGAAGCCGAGGCGGCGCAGCTCGCCCAGGACGCGCGCGACGGGCTCGATGCACGGCTCGCGCAATATCCCGACATCACCGATGAAGAGCGGCAGACCTATATCGACCGGCTCGATTTCGAAGTCGGCGTGATCGTCCAGATGGGCTTTCCCGGCTACTTCCTGATCGTTGCCGATTTCATCAAATGGGCGAAGACGCACGATATTCCGGTGGGCCCGGGGCGTGGTTCGGGCGCGGGCAGCGTGGTTGCGTGGGCGTTGACGATCACCGACCTCGATGCGCTCAAGCTCGGCCTGCTGTTCGAACGTTTCCTCAATCCCGAGCGCGTGTCGATGCCTGACTTCGACATCGACTTCTGCGAAACGCGGCGCGGCGAAGTGATCCGCTATGTGCAGGAAAAATACGGCCGCGATACCGTTGCGCAGATCATCACTTTCGGTAAGCTGAAAGCACGCGCGGTTCTCAAGGACACCGGACGCGTGCTCCAGATGAGCTATGGTCAAGTCGACCGGCTGGCGAAGCTGGTGCCGAACCATCCGACCGACCCCTGGACGCTCGACCGCGCGCTGAATGGCGTGTCCGAGCTGATGACCGAATATAAGCAGGACGACGGCGTCCGCCGCCTGTTCGACATGGCGAAGCAGCTTGAAGGTCTGCCGCGCCACAGTTCGACGCACGCCGCGGGCGTGGTGATCGGCGATCGGCCGCTTGATCAGCTCGTCCCGCTCTATCGCGATCCGCGGTCGGATATGCCGGTGACACAGTTCGACATGAAATATGTCGAAAGCGCCGGACTGGTGAAGTTCGACTTTCTGGGTCTTAAAACGCTCTCGGTGCTGAAAGAAGCACGCCGCCTGCTCGCACTGCGCGGGATCGACGTCGATCTTGACACACTGCCGTGGGAAGACGCAGACGCCACGCCCAAGGTCTATGAATTGCTTCAACGCGGCGAGACGGTCGGGGTGTTCCAGCTGGAATCTGAAGGGATGCGGCGCACGCTGTCGGCGGTGAAGCCGACGAATTTCGGCGACATCATCGCGCTCGTCGCGCTCTATCGTCCGGGGCCGATGGATAATAGTCCGCTAGTCGGCGCACGCACGAACGGCCGCGAGGCGATCGCCTATCCGCATCCGCTGCTCGAAGGCATTCT
>JAURVS010000142.1 GCA_030655355.1 Sphingopyxis sp. | reverse complement strand
AGGTTCGGGCGATTGACCCATTGCACCGGCAGGCGGAACGGCTTCGCTTCGTCGGCAGTGCTGCCGATCTCGACATTCTCCAGATGCTCGATCAGCGCCGGCCCTTTGAACCAGGGCGTGTTGTCCGAGAGCGCAGTGATATTGTCGCCCTTGAAGCCCGAGATCGGGATCGCGGTGAAATGGGTGATGCCGATCTCGCTCGCAAACGCGCGATAAGCGAGCGTGATGCGGTCGAAGATCGCCTTATCATAGCCGACAAGATCCATCTTGTTCACCGCGAGCACGATATGCTTGATGCCGATCAGTTGCGCGAGAAAGCTGTGGCGGCGCGTCTGTGTCAGCACGCCCTTGCGCGCATCGATTAGAATGACGGCGAGATCGGCGGTCGATGCGCCGGTGACCATATTGCGCGTATATTGTTCGTGCCCCGGCGTATCCGCGACAATGAACTTGCGCTTCTCGGTGGTGAAAAAGCGATAGGCGACGTCGATCGTGATGCCCTGCTCGCGCTCGGCGGCGAGGCCGTCGACGAGCAGCGCGAAGTCGATCTCCTGTCCCTGCGTCCCGACGCGCTTGCTGTCGGCTTCGAGCGCGGCAAGCTGATCCTCGAAGATCATCTTGCTGTCGTAAAGCAGGCGCCCGATCAGCGTCGACTTGCCGTCATCGACCGATCCGCAGGTGATGAAGCGGAGCAAGGACTTCTGCTGATGCTGAGCAAGATAGGCGTCGATATCCTCGGCGATCAGCGCGTCGGTGACGTAGATGGGAACGTCGGGAGTGGCGGCCATCAGAAATACCCCTCCTGTTTCTTCTTCTCCATCGAAGCGTCGCCGCCATCCTTGTCAATGATGCGCCCCTGCCGTTCGCTGGTCGTCGTCAGCAGCATTTCCTGAATGACTTCGCTGAGCGTCTTCGCTTCGCTTTCGACCGCTCCAGTGAGCGGATAGCAGCCGAGCGTGCGGAAGCGCACCGAACGCTCGACCGGAGTCTCGCCCGGAAGCAGCGGGAAACGATCGTCGTCGACCATCAGCAACAAGCCATCACGCTCGACGGTCGGGCGCGGCGCGGCGAAGTAGAGCGGCACGATCGGGATATTCTCGCGTGCGATATATTGCCAGATATCGAGCTCGGTCCAATTCGAGATCGGAAAGACGCGGATGCTTTCGCCCTTCGCCTTACGCGCATTGTAAAGGTTCCAGAGCTCCGGCCGCTGCTTCTTCGGGTCCCAGCCATGCGTGGCGGTGCGGAAAGAGAAAATGCGCTCCTTCGCGCGGCTCTTCTCCTCGTCGCGTCGCGCGCCGCCGAAGGCAACGTCGAAGCCGTGGAGGTCGAGTGCCTGCTTCAGTCCCTCGGTCTTCCACATATCGGTGTGGAGTGGACCATGGTCGAAGGGATTGATCCCGCGCTCCTTCGCCTCGGGATTCTGATAGACGAGCAATTCCATGCCGCTCTCGCGCGCCATGCGGTCGCGCAGTTCATACATCGCCTTGAACTTCCACGTCGTATCTACGTGGAGCAGCGGGAACGGCGGCGGCGATGGATAGAAGGCCTTGCGCGCGAGATGCAGCATCACGGCGCTGTCCTTGCCGACGCTATACAGCATCACCGGGTTGACCGCGTCGGCCATCACTTCGCGCATGATATGAATGCTCTCGGCCTCGAGCCGGTCGAGATGGGTCAGCGTATCGGTCATGCCCCGCCCTTGCCGCCGCACAGGACGGCGGGCAAGCTGTATGGACTTTCGGCGTTGCAAGCCAGACTTGTGAGGGGCGCGGTCATGCCGCAGGATCGACCTTCATCTGGCGCCACTCGGCCGCGATCGCCCCGATCGTTTCGACCGCGTGCGCCAGCCGCGGTTCGACTTCAGGCAGACCGCTCCATGCCGGGTCCGCGATCAGCCCCAATTCGCGTCGAAAATCATAGCCCGCAACCTTCAGCGGAACGATGCCGTCGATCGCAAGCGATACCGGCGCGGTCGTGATGCCGATCCCGGCGGCGACCATCCGCAGGCAGCGCTCGTCGCTTTCGCTGCGCAAGGCGAAGCGCGGGCGGACACCGTGTCGCGTGAAGAAGCGGCTCGTCGCGTCAAGAAATTCACACGATCGGCGCGCAATCATGGTCTCGGCGGCGAGTTCCTCGGGGTTAACCTCGATCCGTCCGGCCAGCGGGTGATCGGACGCGATGAACATTGCGAGCGGCTCTTCATAGAGCGGCACCACATGGCCGCCGCGCTCGCCCGACCGCAGCGTAACAAGCGCGACGTTGATGCGACCGCTGCCGAGCGCGGCGCGCAATTCGGAGTCGGTGTTTTCGATCAGCTCGATCGCAAAGCTCGGCCGCAACGCTGCGGCGATCGCCTGCAGCAATTCGCTCGGCGCCGAACGAATGACCCCAAGCTTGAGTTCGGTCGCCTGACCCAAGCCCTCGCGCCCAAAGGTGTCGGCGGCGCGAAAGCCGCGGTCAACATCGCGCGCGATCGGAAGGAAGCGACCGCCCGCTTCGGTCAACCTGATCTGGCGGCGATTGCGGATGAACAGCGGCGTGCCGACAAGCTTTTCCAACTCGGCGATTCCCGTCGACAAGGCCGGCTGGGTGACACGAATGCGGAGCGCCGCTTGCGTGAAACTGCCAGCGTCGACGGTCGCAAGGAACTGGCGGATGTGAGTGCGTTTTATCATAAATTTTCTTTATGCAAAATATCGTTTCGTTTCAATTTCCATATGCTGGAAATTTGATGCACTATCGCGTCTTTCCTGCCCTTTGACCGATAGGTACATCATGCGCGCCACACCCGATTTCGATTTCGCACTCGGCGAAACCGCCGACATGATCCGCGACACGACCGCCCGCTTCGCCGACGAACAGATTGCGCCGCTGGCAGCCAAGGCTGACGCCGAAGACTGGTTCCCGCGCGATGAGTTATGGACCCAGATGGGCGATCTCGGGCTTCACGGCATTACGGTCGAGGAAGAGTTCGGCGGGCTCGGCCTCGGCTATCTCGAGCATGTGATCGCGGTCGAAGAAGTCAGCCGTGCAAGCGGCGCGATCGGGCTTTCCTATGGCGCGCACTCGAACCTCTGCGTCAACCAGATCCGGCGCTGGGGCAATGCCGAGCAAAAAGCGAAATATCTCCCCAAGCTGATCAGCGGCGAACATGTCGGCAGCCTTGCGATGTCCGAAGCAGGTGCAGGCAGCGACGTCGTGTCGATGAAGCTGAAGGCCGAGAAAAAGGGCAGCGGATATTTGCTCAACGGCACCAAATTCTGGATCACCAACGCGACACATGCCGACACGCTCGTCGTCTATGCAAAGACCAGCCCCGAAGCAGGGTCGCGCGGCATCACCGCCTTCCTGATCGAAAAGGACATGCCGGGCTTCAGCATCGGCCAAAAGATCGATAAGGTCGGGATGCGCGGATCGCCGACGGCAGAACTGGTGTTCACCGACTGTCTGGTATCAGAAGAGCAAGTGATGGGCCCCGAGAATGGCGGCGTCGGCGTGCTGATGTCCGGGCTCGATTATGAGCGCGTCGTTCTCGCAGGGCTCCAGCTCGGGATCATGCAGGCATGCCTCGACACCGTCATTCCCTATGTCCGCGAGCGCAAGCAGTTCGGCAAGCCGATCGGATCCTTCCAGTTGATGCAGGCCAAGGTCGCCGACATGTATGTCGCGCTCCAGTCGGCACGTTCCTACGTCTATAATGTCGCCAAGGCTTGCGACGCCGGACAGACGACGCGCTTCGATGCGGCAGGCTGCATTCTGCTCGCCAGCGAAAGCGCGGTGAAGGTTGCGGGTGAAGCGATCCAGGCGTTGGGCGGCGCAGGCTACACCAAGGATTGGCCCGTCGAGCGTTACTGGCGTGATGCCAAGCTGCTCGACATCGGTGCCGGGACGAATGAAATCCGTCGCATGCTGATCGGCCGTGAGTTGATCGGCGCCGGCGCGTGATCTGGCTCTGGCTGTCGGCCGCCTTCATGGTGACGACGGCCGGAGTTCATTCGGTGCTGGGTTATCGGCGCATGATCGTGCCGCTGCTCAAGCGTCGCGAAGGTCCGCTTTCGGAGCTTCTGAACCGCCGCATCCTGCGCTTCGCCTGGCATGCGACATCGGTACTGATGCTGATTTCGGCAGCGGCGGTCGCTTGGCCGGGAACGCCCACCGGCTTGCTGATCGTCATCGGCAGCGGATGGCTGGCGACTGGACTGGTGAACGCGCTCTACACCTCTGGTCGCCACATCGCCTGGCCCGCGCTCAGCGGCGCGGGCATCCTTGCCTTGGTCGGCGCGTTGGCCTGAGCATGAACGATACTTTGCTCACCACTCTGCAATATTATGGCGCGGGCGCTTCGACGCTTGCTGCGCTGATTGTCTCGCTGAACCTTGGTCGGCGCTGGACCGGCTGGGCGTTCGTCGTCTTCGTGACGAGCAGCATCGCGCTTGTCGCATGGGGTTTTCTGCAACCCGACAGCGAAGGCATCGGGTGGCAGAATTTAGCGCTACTGATCATTAACGCGATCGGCGTCTATCGCTATCTGATCCTCAAGGAGGATCCCGGCGAGCAGCCTGGCAAGGGCGAAACGAATTGACGCTCCGCCCTTCCCCTAGCTCATCCCCAGACGCGCACGCGCTTGTCGGGCGCGAGATACAGTTTGTCGGTGGGCTGGACGTTGAACGCCTTGTACCACGCGTCGAGGTTTCGCACCGTCAGCGCGCGGTACATTCCCGGCGCATGGCCATCGGTCGCGACACGCGCGCGCAGCGCCTCGGCGCGCATCTTCGTGGCCCAGGTCTGCGCATAAGCGATGAAGAAGCGCTGATCGCCGCTGAAGCCGTCGATTACGGGCGCTTCCTTGCCGCCGAGCGAGGCGCGATAGGCATCGTAGGATGCCTGCAGTCCCGCGACGTCGGCGATATTTTCGCCCAGCGTCAGCTTGCCGTTGACCGTCAGATCGGGGAACGGCTTGTAGGTGTCGAACTGCGCAGCGAGCGCATCGCCAGACGCGTTGAACTTCGCCAGGTCCGCCGCGGTCCACCAGTTGCGCAGCGCGCCGGTCGAGTCGAACGCAGCGCCATTATTGTCGAAGCTGTGGCTGATCTCGTGGCCGATCACCGCACCGATCGCGCCATAGTTGAACGCCGGGTCGGCCTTCGCGTTGAAGAAGGGCTGCTGAAGAATTGCGGCGGGAAAGTTCAGGGCATTCTGGACCGGCAGGTTTACGGCATTCACGGTCTGCGGGACCATCCACCACTCGCTCTTGTCCATCGGCTTGCCGATCTTGACGAGTTGGTGCGCATACTCGGCCTTTTGCCCAGCAACTTCGTTCGCATACGCATCAGCACCGACGGTGTAGCTGCCATAATCGCGCCAAGTCTCGGGATAGCCGACGCCGACCGCGATCGTCTCGACCTTCTTGATCGCTTCCTTCTTGGTTTCGGGCGCCATCCAGTCGATCGTACCGACGCGCGTCGCGAAGGCAGTCTTGATGTTCTTCACCATGTCGCCGACTTCGGCC
>JAURVS010000139.1 GCA_030655355.1 Sphingopyxis sp. | reverse complement strand
TCGAGCCGCCAAGCCCATGACGCAATCCTGCTGCGGCAGCCTCCGACATCGGAAATGTCTGCAACAAGAGCGGCAAGACGAGCAGCGTCATCAGCCCCGCGACGACATTTGCGCCAACGAAAATCGCGACCGCGCGACCGGCCAGCTTGCCTGCGCGAGCAGCATCAGCGGTCGCCGTAATGCCCGTTATCAGCAAGGCGACGATCAGCGGGATGATCGTCATTTTAAGGGCATTAAGCCAGAGCAGGCCGATCCACTCGATATAGGGTAGCGATGCGGTGCCCCATGGAACCGAAATCATCTCGACCCCCACCCCCAGCAACATGCCGGCGACGAGTGAGGACAGGATGAACCAAGCGGATTTCAAGACGGATTCTCCCGGTGAACATTCTGGCCAGCTTGCCAAGCAAAAGAGGGTGACTTAGAGCATCTCCCGGACGAAACGGGAACCGGTTTTTGGGCCGGGAAATGCTCCGCGGGGGCCATCCCGTTGACGCCGGGGCAGGCGGTTGTCTGGTCATCGGCATAAGTAACAAGAGGTATCATGCGCAAGTTTTTCGGAACCGACGGGATTCGCGGCCTGACCAATCAGGTCCCGATGACGGCAGAGGTCGCGATGCGCGTCGGCATGGCGGCGGGCGCGCACTTCCTTCGCGGCGATCACAAGCACCGCGTCGTAATCGGCAAAGACACGCGCCTGTCGGGCTATATGCTCGAAAATGCGCTCGTTGCGGGCTTTACCAGCGTCGGGATGGACGTCGTGCAGGTCGGGCCGATGCCGACGCCCGCGATTGCGATGCTGACGCGGTCGATGCGCGCAGATCTGGGCGTGATGCTGTCGGCGAGCCACAATCCCTATTATGACAATGGCATCAAATTGTTCGGCCCCGACGGATATAAGCTGTCCGACGATGATGAGGCGCAGATCGAATATTTGCTGACGCAGGACCCGAAGCTGGCCGACGCGGCGCATATCGGTCGCGCCAAGCGGATCGACGACGCGCGCGGCCGATATATCCATGCGGTGAAGCAGAGCCTGCCCGAATCGGTACGCCTCGATGGGCTGCGTATCGTGCTCGATTGCGCGAATGGCGCCGCGTATAACAGTGCGCCGACGGTGTTCTGGGAACTTGGCGCCGATGTCGTCGCGATCGGCGTGACGCCGAACGGCGTCAACATCAACGACAAATGCGGCTCGACCGCACCCGGCCTGCTTCAGGAAACCGTGGTCGCGAGCGGCGCCGATATCGGTATCGCGCTCGATGGCGACGCCGACCGCCTGATCGTCGTCGATGAGAAAGGCGCGATCGTCGATGGCGACCAGATCATGGGGCTGATCGGTTCGAGCTGGGCGCGGCAAGGGCGGCTCAAGGGCGGCGGCGTCGTTGCGACCGTGATGTCGAACCTTGGCCTCGAGCGCTTCCTTGAAGGCGAAGGGCTGCGGCTCGAACGGACGAAGGTCGGCGATCGTCATGTGCTCGAACGGATGCGCGAAGGCGGGTTCAACGTCGGTGGCGAACAGTCAGGGCATATGATCCTGTCCGACCATGCGACGACGGGTGACGGTACGCTGGCCGCGTTGCAGGTGCTCGCCGAGCTGGTCGCAGCAGCAAAGCCCGCGAGCGAATTGCTCCATCAATTCGACCCGGTGCCGCAGCTTTTGAAGAATGTCCGCTTTGCCGGTGGCAAGCCGCTCGATGATGTCCATGTCCAGGCGGCGATTGCTGAGGGCGAGGCCACGCTGAATGGGCGCGGCCGCCTTGTGATCCGGCCATCGGGTACCGAACCTCTGATCCGCGTGATGGCTGAAGGCGACGATGCCGGACAGGTCGAACGCGTCGTCGACATGATCTGCGATGCAGTGCGCGTGGCGGCGGCATGATATCTGAATTTCTGAAACCGAAAGAATCTGACCATGCTTGAAATGCGACCCGATTGCGAAAAATGCGGCCGTGATCTGCCCGCGAACGTCCACGGCGCCTTCATCTGCTCGTTCGAATGTACGTTCTGCGCGAGCTGCGCCGACAAGTCCGACGAAATCTGCCCCAATTGTGGCGGCGACCTGCTCGACCGGCCGCTGCGCGAAGGGGCGATGTTGGAGAAATTCCCCGCCTCGACGGAGCGAAAGCACAAGGCGTGACGAATTCCCGTTTTCGTCCTGCCGGACTTGATCCGTCATCCGCCGCAGCGCTGGCGCCATGGACCCCGGATCAAGTCCGGGGTGACGATGGTTATGGGGATAAGGCGTGACCGGCCGCGTCCTGATCATTGCGGGCTCGGATAGCGGCGGCGCCGCGGGTATTCAGGCTGATATCAAGGCGGTCACGATGCTGGGCGGGCATGCCATGACGGCGATCACCGCGATCACTGCGCAGAACACGCTGGGGGTGCAGGGCGTGCATCCGGTCCCGACCGACGTGGTGATCGCGCAGATCGACAGCGTTGCGTCCGACATCGGCGTCGACGCCATCAAGATCGGGATGATCGGCAGCGCCGAGACAGCGGCGGCGGTGGCCGAACGGTTGATGCAGCCCGATCTCGCACAGGCGGCGCTGGTGTTCGATCCGGTGATGGTTGCGACAAGTGGGTCGGTCCTGGCCGATGCGGCGACAATCGATGCGTTTCGCGCCTTGCTCGACCGCGCGATGGTCGCAACGCCGAACCTGCCCGAACTCGAAGCGCTGGGCGGCGAAGATGCAGTGCTGGCGCACGGCTGCTCGTTACTCGTCAAGGGCGGTCATGCCGAGGGCGAAACTGTGATCGACCGGCTGCTTGAAACCGGCGAGGGCGAAGTTGCACGCTGGGAAGCGCCGCGGATCGACACCAAGCATAGCCATGGCACCGGTTGCACGCTCGCGAGCGCGATCGCAACGGGGCTGGCACAGGGGATGCCGCTGGAACCGGCGATTGCGCGGGCGCGCGATTTTGTGCGCCTTTCGCTGCTCGACGCGCCGGGGCTGGGGCAGGGGCATGGCCCGATGGGGCAGCAGTTCGTGCGCAATGACGGGCTGTTCACCGGACCGGCGCTCAATCAGATGACCTTGCCCGCGAACGATTATGCGGTGTCGGTTGCGTTCTACAAACAATTGGGGCTGAAGCAGATAGTCGATAGCCTCGGCAACGGATACGCGCGGTTCGAGGCGGCGAATGGCGTTACGCTGTCGATCCATGTCGGCGACGGCGCGGCGGGCGGCGCGACGGCCTATCTGGAGAGCGGAGCGCTTGATGCGTGGGTCGCTTATCTGGCGCGGCGCGGAGTGCGGTTCGAGCAGATGCCGAAGGATGAGGAATGGGGCTGGCGCGAGGCGCGGCTGACCGATCCCGCGGGCAATCGGCTGTGCCTGTATCAGGCGGCTGAGTATCGGAGGTATCCGCCGTGGCGGATATAGCTCCCCTCCCGTTTATGGGAGGGGTTGGGGGAGGGCCTGTCTTCGTAGTGCCTTGCCTCGACAAACCCTCCCCTAACCCCTCCCGCGAGCGGGAGGGGGACGAGTGATTGTCGGGGTGGATGAGGCGGGACGCGGACCGCTTGCGGGGCCGGTGGTCGCGGCCGCCGTGCTGCTTTGCGAGGGCGGCATAGCCGGGCTCGATGACAGCAAGAAATTGAGCGCGAAGCGCCGCGCCGAACTCGAGGCGCAGATCAAGGCGCGCTGCCGCTGGGGTGTAGGCGAGGCGAGTGTCGAGGAGATCGACCGGATCAACATCCTGCAGGCGACTTTCCTCGCGATGACGCGCGCGGTCGAGGCGCTGGGGTTCGAGCCCGCCGAAGTGCTCGTCGACGGCAACCGGCTGCCGCGCTGGCGCTATACGGCGCGTGCAATTATCGGCGGCGATGCGCTGCATCCGTGCATTTCGGCGGCGAGCATCATTGCCAAAGAGCATCGCGACCGCTTCATGGTCACGGTCGCGCGCGATTTCCCCGGCTTTGGCTGGGAAACCAACATGGGCTATGGTACCGCGAAGCATCTCGCGGCGCTGCGGCAACATGGCCCCACGCCTCACCATCGGACCAGTTTTGCCCCGGTCGCCCAAATGCAGCTGGTCTGAACGCCCGACAAACTGGGAGGGAAAGCGATGAGCAAGGGATTTACGGCCGACGACGTGTCGGCCCAAACCGGCCGCACCTTTCTTGTCACCGGCGCCAATGCCGGAATCGGTTTCGAGGTGTCGAAGATATTGGCCGCGCGCGGGGGACATGTCATTCTCGCGTGCCGCGACGCCGACCGCGCAGAGGCGGCGATGAACCGCATCCGCGTCGACGTTCCCGCGGCCGAGCTGTCATTTCAGGCGCTCGACCTTGCCGATCTTGATCAGGTGAAAGATGCGGCGAAATCGGTGTTGGCGGGGCCGCGGATCGATGTGCTGATCAATAATGCGGGGGTGATGATCCCGCCGAAGACGCTGACGAAGCAGGGTTTTGAGCTGCAGTTCGGGGTCAATCACCTCGGCACTTTCGCGCTAACCGGACTGGTCCACGGCCATGTCGAGGATCGCATCGTGATCACCGGCAGCATAGCGCACAAGGGCGGCGAGATTGATTTCAGCGATCTGTCGGCATCGCGGAGCTATCACAACTGGCAGCGTTACCAGACGAGCAAGCTCGCGAATCTGCTTCATATGTTCGAACTCGACCGGCGGCTGAGCGCAGCGGGGCGCGCGACGCAAGCGATCGGATGCCATCCGGGAGTCGCGCTGACCGAGTTGACGCGGCACCTGCCGCTGCCCCTGCGTACGATGACCCCGCTCGCTGCGCCGTTCTTCAACAGCGCTGCGCAGGGAGCGTGGCCCACGTTGCAGGCCGCAACGGGCGCGCATGTGCAGGGCGGCGACTATCTCGGGCCGCAGGGGCTGGGCGAAGTGTCGGGGCGGTCGGGACCGGCGCGCGCGACGCGCGACGCGCGCGATCCGAAGCTGGGTCGTGAGCTATGGTCGCGGTCAGTTGAGCTGACCGGGGTCGATCCGGGGATCTAAAACCCTCTCTCCTTGGGGAGAAGGATACGCAGCCTTGCGCCGGAGGCGCTAGGCGAAGTTGGATGAGAGTGGGAGCCCTTGCTGATTCATCCGGCGTTCCGACCCTCACCAGCTTTGATTAGGCAGCAAGCTGCCAAGTCGTCGTATTCCTTTCCCCCAAGGGAAGAGGAAAAGAAATATTTTTCGCGGGTGAGTCTTCATCGCCACACCACCACCCGTTGAGTCTCTGAGTCGCGGTCGACTCCAGATGCTGTGTCAGACTCGTTTCGTTCTCCTGCCGTTAACCATTTAGTGACGCGGAATCCCTAGAGTCCTGCGCTTGACGGCGGACTCCGCTGGACTCATCAGGGCCTTCTTACGAGCAAGGAACGGGGTGAAGTATGGGTGTTATGGAACGGGTGAAGACCCCGACGGCGAAGCAGCGGGCGGCGAAAGCGGCGCCCGTGGACTTGCCGCTCGACAGCATCCTGCAGGGCGACTGCGTCGAAATGATGCGCTCGCTGCCCGCCGCGTCGGTCGACATGATTTTCGCCGATCCGCCCTATAATCTCCAGCTTGGCGGCGATCTGCTGCGTCCCGATGGCAGTCAGGTCGATGCAGTCGACGATGAGTGGGACAAGTTCGACAGCCTCGCAACCTATGATCGCTTTACCCACGGATGGCTGAAGGAAGCGAAGCGCATCCTGAAACCCGGCGGCAGCATTTGGGTGATCGGCAGCTATCACAATATTTTCCGCGTCGGCACTGCGCTGCAGGATCAGGGATATTGGATCCTCAACGATGTCGTGTGGCGTAAGGCGAACCCGATGCCCAATTTCAAGGGCACGCGCTTCACCAACGCGCATGAAACCCTGATCTGGGCCTCGATGGGTGAAAAGGCGCGCTACACGTTCAACTATCGCGCGATGAAGACGCTCAATGACGAGCTTCAGATGCGCAGCGACTGGCTGATCCCGATCTGCGGCGGGCAAGAGCGATTGAAGAAGGGCGGTACGAAGGTCCATCCGACGCAAAAGCCTGAAGCCTTGCTCTATCGCATCCTGCTTGCCTGTTCGAACCCCGGCGACGTCATCCTAGACCCCTTCTTCGGAACGGGCACGACGGGCGCGGTCGCGAAGCGCCTCGGCCGCCATTATATCGGCATCGAGCGCGAGGATGATTATATCGCTGCGGCGAAGGAGCGCATCGAAATGGCGCTGCCGCTCGACGAGAGCGCAGTGAAGACGATGATGGCGCCGCAAGCGGCGACGCGCGTTGCGTTCGGCACATTGGTCGAGGGCGGGTTGATTGCGCCCGGAACCGTGCTGACCGATGCCAAGCGTCGCTGGAAAGCCAAAGTCCGCGTCGATGGCAGCCTCGATTGCGAGGGTCAGCCCGCAGGGTCGATCCACAAGGTCGGCGCGGGCCTGCAAGGCGCGCCGAGCTGCAACGGGTGGACATTCTGGCATGTCGACAACGGCAAGGAATTACGCGTAATCGATGCGGTGCGGCAGGACTGGTTGCTGGCGAACGAAGCGTAACAATTTAGCGTCATTGCGAAGACGAAGCGACGCGGCAATTCAATGGCGGTGTAAGCCGCTCTAGATTGCTTGCCCCCGATCAAGTCCGGGCTCGCAATGACAAGAGGGATGGGGATATGTTCACTCCGCTGACCAAGCCCGATCTGGGCGGCGCATCGGCGAGCGCGCAAATCTACTGCCGGCCGACGTGCTTCGTCGACCGTCCACATGAACTCGACGATGATTGCCTGCGGATTGCCGACACGATGGTCTGGTTCGCCGCCTGGCACGTCAGTTTGCGCGATGGCACGACGGTAAAATCCGCGATTGTGCCGATTTCCGAATGGGATGGCTGGATCGCGGCGATGCCCGACGCGCTGGCGCAGGCGGCGACGGCGCAGCGCGCCGGGGTCGCGCGGCCGCGCGGCAATCTACAACTCGGCGAACGGATAATCCGGCTGAACGAGCCGCAGTTGATGGGCATATTGAATGTGACGCCCGACAGTTTTTCGGATGGCGGCAAGCATGTCGACACCGACGCCGCAGCCGAGGCGGGTTTCGCGATGGGCTCGGCAGGAGCGGCGATCATCGACGTCGGCGGGGAATCGACGCGACCGGGCGCGCCGCTCATCTGGGAAGGCGACGAGATCAAGCGCATCGAAGGCGTAGTGTCGGCCCTCGCACGCGGCGGCGTCGTGGTGTCGATCGACACGCGCAAGGCCGCAGTTATGGAGGCTGCACTCGCTGCTGGCGCGCACATCGTGAACGATATTTCGGCGCTGCGCTATGACGATCGCGCGATGGAGGTGGTCGTCGGCGCCGGCTGTCCGGTCGTCCTGATGCACGCGCCGTCGGCGAAGAGCGATCCGCATGAAGGCGGCGGCTATGCCAACGTCCTGCTCGACGTCTACGACATGCTCGCCGAGCGCGTCGCTGCCTGTATCGCGGCGGGGATCGACGCGGCGAAGATCATCGTCGATCCCGGTCTCGGTTTCGGCAAGGGGGTCGGAGACAATCTTGCGCTCATCAACGGGATCGCGCTGTTCCATACGCTCGGCTGTCCGATCCTGTTCGGTGCAAGCCGCAAAAGGATGATCGGCGCGCTCGACAATGAAGCGGCAGCCGATCAGCGGCTCGGAGGCACGATCGCACTCCATTATCAGGCGGCGAGCCAAGGCGCGCAGTTGCTGCGCGTTCACGACATCGCCGAAAATCGTCAGGCGTTGCGCGTGTGGCGCGGTTTGCGCGATGCGGCGCTGACCGGCTGATCCTTGTGCCAAGGCAACCCTGACAAGCCTCCCGCGTATCTGACCCGACCAATGGCGCCGCACTGGCGCCGATCCCCTGGAGATCAGATATGCAACTTCCCACTGGCTCACATGTGGCCGTCGCCGACGGCACCCAGTTTCAGCTGTTTCTCAACAGCGGCACCGAACAGGATCCCAGTCTGAAGGCGGTTGAACTGCCCACGAGCGATGAATCGGCGCATAACGCCGGTCAGGGTGACACCCCGCGTCAGAATGAAGAAGCGGGTCATGCCGCGTCGGTTGCCGCGGCGCTGAACGCCGCCATATTATCAAACAAGATCAAACATCTCGTTGTGATTGCTGATCCCAGCACCTTGGGAGAGATGCGCAAGCTTTATCATAAGGCGCTCGAAGCTGCGCTGGTGGGCGAAATTGCAAAGACGCTGACCAGCCAGTCGACCGACGATATTCTGAAATCGGTTGCCAACGCCTGAGCGCGTTAGCGACCAGCGGAGGCGTCAGGCCGCAGTATCGATCCCCAGATCGCTGAGCTTGCGATAGAGGGTCGAGCGGCCGATGCCGAGGCGGCGGGCGACTTCGCTCATGCGGCCGCGGTAATGGCCGATCGCGAGGCGGATCACGTCGGCTTCGATTTCCTCGAGTGGACGCAAATTGCCATCGGGGAGATAGAGCGTGACGCCGATCGCCTCGCCATTGATCGCGACCTCGCCTTCACCGCTCGGGCTGCCACCGCCGAGCGTCGCCTCGATCGCGCGGAAATCGGCGCTGGTGAGGACGTCGGTGGTGCTGCCGACCGCGGCGCGAAACAGCACATCCTGAAGCTGGCGGACGTTGCCCGGCCAAGCGTAGGCGGCGAGCAAGCGGAGCGCATCGTCGGTCACGCCGATCGTGCTCATCCCCGGCAGGCCGCTGATGCGCGCGAGCAGATGGCGCGCGAGCGGGCCGACATCGCCGCGGCGTTCGGAGAGCGAAGGTAGAGTGAATTGCGCGCTCGACAGCGCATAGAACAGGTCTTCGCGGAAGTGACCCGCCTCGATCAGCTTGTCGAGCGGACTGGTGCTGGTCGCAATTATGCGGACGTCGACGCTCTGGCGGATCGATCCGCCGATCATTTGCACTTCGCCGCTGTTCAGAAATTCGACGAGCTTCGCCTGCGTTTCCAGCGGGATGCATTCAACATGGTCAATGATGATGCTGCCGCCATCGGCCTGGACAAGACGACCGACCTGGCGATCGAAGGCGCCGGGAAAGGCGCCGCGTTCGTGGCCGAACAGCCCCGATCCGATCAAGCCCGGCGATACTGCCGAACAATCGACCATGACGAGCTGGCCGCGGGCGCGCGGGCTGGCGCTGTGGATCGCGCGGGCAAAGACTTCCTTGCCGGTGCCCGCCTTGCCGTTGATCATCACCGGCACGCGCGCGCGGGCGGCCTTGGCGGCGATTGCGAGCGCGCTGCGGAAATTGGGGCTTGAGCCGATGATCTCTTCAAAAGCGAGCGGCGCGCGCAGCTTTTCAGTGAGCGGGCGGAGCTCGCCCTGCGGCCCGCTGGTCGATGCGACGCGGTCGAGCGCTTCGAGCAGGCGGTCAGGGGCGATGGGTTTCTGGACAAAGTCGCTTGCACCTGCGCGCATCGCGGTGACTGCGACTTCGACGCCGTTGCGCATCGTGATGACGACGAGTGGAAGCGCGGGGCGCCAACGGCGGAGCTCGGCGACGAATTCGGGCATGTCCATGCCCGGCGTGCCCTGATCGACGAGTACGGCGTCGAGCGCCATGCCCTCCTGCGTGCCGAGCTTGGCAAGCGCCGTGTCGGTATCGGCGGCGATGACGCTGCGCCAGCCGCCACGCGACACCAAAGCCGCCAGAAAGCGCTGCTGGGCAGGCTCGCTGTCAACAATCATCACTGTTCGCGTGTCACGCGTGCTTGCCATTGTATCGAATCCGCCCCTAGCATCGGCAAATATAACGGTTTTTTCCGCCGAAGCGAGATATCTACCAGACAGGGGTAAAAGGGCCATTAAGGCCTTTCACCTTTTGCTGCCGCAACGTCCGTGGTCAAACCTGCACTTGAGCATCGCGGGACGCGTGGCTAAGACCTCCGCGATAACCGATTCTGGGTGCAGCGCTGTGCGTTCGCTCACAGGCAATGGCGGATTAAGGGGAAGAACGATGGCACAGCAGGAAATGAAGGCAGCCGAGGACACCTACGCGGGGTTCATCAGCCTGTTCAAGATCGGGGCGATTCTTACTGCGATCGTCACCGTCGGCGTCGTTCTTCTCATCGCGTCCTGACCGGACCGGCATGCGCATTGCTGTCCTGAAGGAGCTCGCCGACGGCGAGACCCGCGTCGCCGCTACCCCCGAAACCGTGAAGAAATTCATTGGGCTGGGCGCCGAAGTTGCCATCGAGGCGGGGGCGGGCGAGCATGCTTCGATCGCCGATGCGGACTATAGCGCCGCGGGTGCCAGCGTCGGGAGCCGGGCCGACGCGCTGAAGGGCGCGAACATCATTCTCGCGATTCAGGGGCCCGATCCCAAGGGGCTTGCGGGTTTTGCTGACGGCGCCTGGCTGGCGGCGGGGCTGAATCCGTTCGGTGAGCGTGCGCGGGTCGATGAGTATGCCAAGCTGGGGCTGGAAGCGCTGGCGATGGAATTCATGCCGCGCATCACGCGCGCGCAGTCGATGGACATATTGTCGAGCCAGGCGAATCTCGCGGGCTATAAGGCGGTGCTGATCGCGGCGAACGCCTATGGTCGCGCCTTTCCGATGATGATGACCGCCGCCGGGACCGTCAGCGCCGCCAAGGCGTTCGTGATGGGCGTCGGCGTTGCCGGACTGCAGGCGATCGCGACTGCACGCCGTCTCGGCGCGCAGGTCAGCGCGACCGACGTGCGCGCGGCGACCAAGGAGCAGATCATGTCGCTCGGCGCCAAGCCGATCTTCGTCGAGACCGTTGCTGGGATCGAAGGTGAAGGTGCCGGCGGATATGCCACCGAAATGTCCGACGAATATAAGGCGGCGCAAGCCGAACTCGTGTCGTCGCACATCGCGAAACAGGATATCGTCATCACGACCGCGTTGATCCCCGGGCGCCCCGCGCCGCGGCTGATCTCGGACGCGCAGCTGGCGACGATGCGCACGGGCAGCGTTATCGTCGACATGGCGGCCGAAAGCGGCGGCAATGTCGAAGGTTCGGTATCGGGCGAAGCGAAGCGCATTCACGGCGTCACCGTTATCGGCGCGAAAAATATCGCGGCGCTGATGCCCGCCGATACCAGCGCGCTGTTCAGCCGCAATCTGTTCAACTTCCTCTCGGCCTTTTGGGACAAGGAAGCGGGTAAGCCCGTGCTTGATGAAGAAGTCGGCAATGCAGTGCGCCTGACGCAGAGCGGCAAAGTCGTGAACGAGCGCTTGCTCGGCTGACTTCTCAGTTAAAACGGCTGCTTTTCGGCCTCTGATGAAACTTTCTCCAGTTGGGGTGCGTTCAGGGTTTCTATCACCCTGACTTCAACCAACTGGGGAAGGATTGATGCTGCCCCCAAAGCTATTCGCCGCTCCCCTGATCTCATTTGCCACGCGGTCGCCGATTTGTGCGCAAGACATCGAGCCTGCGGGATCGTCCACGGCTGAAGCTTCGGACGTGGCGGTTGGTGGGACGACGGCCGGAACATTTCAACAATTCAGCCCAACGTCGAACCGTCGAGCGGTAACAGCCACGTCATCAACGGCGTGCTGATGCTGACGCTCGGCTAATTTCCCGGCCTTGCGGTCGTTAGAAGGACAAGAAAATGAAAACTCATCTGATATTGACGGCGGCAGCGGCTACCCTCGCGCTTGCGGGCTGTGGAAGCAAAACCGAGACGCCGACCGAAACCACGACGGTTGCGGGCGGCGAAACGGCGCCGGTCGAGACGGCCAGCACCAATCCGCTGGTAGGCGGCGCCGAAATGCTGCCGACCAAGACGATTGTCGAAAACGCTTCGGCTTCGCCAATCCACAAGACGCTCGTCGCGGCGGTAAAACAGGCCGGTTTGGTCGAGACGCTTTCGGGTGCAGGGCCGTTCACGGTTTTCGCGCCGACTGACGATGCCTTTGCGCAGGTGCCTGCGGTGACGCGCGACGGCTGGATGCGTCCGGCGCAGAAGGACGTTCTTGCCGGCGTCCTCAAATATCACGTCGTTCCAGGCAAGTTCACCGCGGCTGATCTGACGACGAAGATCACCGAAGGCGGCGGCAAGGCAGTTCTCAAGACTGCCGACGGTCAGGATCTGACCGCGACGAAAAGCGGCGAGGCGATCGTCCTGACGAGCGCCAGCGGCAACAAAGCGACGGTGACGCAGGCCGATGTCGGCCAGTCGAACGGCGTCATTCATGTGGTCGACGCGGTGCTCGTGCCGAAGATGTAGCAAATATCGTCGGCAAGCCCGACGCAGCGATATTTTATGTCGCAAAGCACCCGCATTTCTCGCCTTGAGAAATGCGGGTGCTTCTTTTTGGCAGCTAAAGAGTCGACACGCTGGGCGGCGCGCGGCAAGAGGTGCGCGAAACGGAATCAGCAGGGGAGCGGGCCCGTGGACTTTATCTCGATTTTTTCAATTTTCGTACTGGCCTGCTTTGTCGGCTATTTCGTCGTGTGGTCAGTGACTCCGGCGCTGCACACGCCGCTGATGAGCGTCACCAACGCCATTTCGTCGGTGATCATCGTCGGCGCGCTGATCGCCAGCGCCGCCGCGGGTTCGGCGTCGTCGAAATGGCTGGGCCTCGCCGCGGTCGTGATGGCGAGCATCAACATCTTCGGCGGCTTCGCGGTTACCGCGCGCATGTTGGCGATGTACAAGAAGAAGGAGCGCTGAGATGGATTTTCAGTCGATCCTCTCCGCCGCAACCGGCGGGCATGGCCTTGCAGTCAACCCATGGGCATCGGTCGCCTATCTGGTAGCGGGCGTTCTTTTCATTATGGCGTTGCGCGGGCTGTCGAGCCCTGCGACTGCGCAAAGCGGCAATCGCTTTGGCATGGCAGGGATGACGATTGCAGTCGTCACCACGCTGCTGACGCATGCGCCGGTCACCGTCGACGGCGGGCTCGATAGCATCGGGCTGATCGAAATCCTCGCGGCGATCGGTATCGGCGCGGTCATTGGCATTGTCATGGCACGCCGGATCGCGATGACCGCGATGCCGCAGCTTGTCGCGGCGTTCCACAGCCTTGTCGGCCTGGCCGCAGTCGCGGTCGCTGCAGCGGCCTATTTGAACCCGCAAGCCTTCGGCATCGCCGATGCGGCGGGTCAGATCTTCACCGTCAGCCGCATCGAGATGGGTCTCGGCATCGCGATCGGTGCGATCACTTTCTCGGGATCGGTCATCGCCTTCCTCAAGCTCAACGGCAACATGTCGGGTTCGCCGATCATGCTGCCGGGGCGTCACGTCATCAATCTGGCGACGCTTGCGGCGATCATCGGCCTTGTTGCCTATTTCACCTTCGACCAGTCGCCGTGGGTGTTCTGGACCGTCACCGGCCTCAGCTTCGTGATCGGCTTCCTGCTCATTATCCCGATCGGTGGCGCCGACATGCCCGTCGTCGTCTCTATGCTCAACAGCTATTCGGGCTGGGCAGCGGCAGCGATGGGCTTCACGCTCGGCAATACCGCGATGATCATCACCGGCGCGCTCGTCGGCTCTTCGGGTGCGATCCTGTCGTACATCATGTGCCGTGCGATGAACCGTAGCTTCATCAGCGTCATCGCAGGCGGTTTTGGCGCCGATACCAGCGCGGCGGCAGCGGGGGGCAAGGAACAGCGCCCGTGGAAGCCGGGCAGCGCCGACGATGCTGCCTTCCTGATGAGCCAGGCCGAGAATGTCATCATCGTCCCCGGCTATGGCATGGCGGTCGCGCAGGCGCAGCACGCGCTGCGCGAAATGGGCGACCTGCTCAAGAAAGAAGGCGTGAACGTCAAATATGCGATCCACCCTGTCGCTGGGCGTATGCCTGGGCATATGAACGTGCTGCTCGCCGAAGCGAATGTGCCTTATGACGAAGTGTTCGAGCTGGAAGACATCAATGGCGAGTTCGCGCAATGCGACGTCGCTTTCGTCATCGGCGCAAACGACGTAACCAACCCGTCGGCAAAGACCGACAAGACGTCGCCGATTTACGGTATGCCCGTGCTCGACGTCGAAAAGGCGAAAACCGTGCTGTTCGTGAAGCGTTCGATGGGCGGGGTCGGCTATGCCGGCGTCGACAATGACGTCTTTTATATGGACCAGACGATGATGTTGCTCGGCGATGCCAAGAAGATGGCGGACGACATCGTCAAGGCGCTGAACGGCGGCGGACACTGAGTTTACACTTCGCCCCCGCGAAGGCGGGGGCCGCAATCGGCCTTGCATAAGGCTGCTAGCGGCCCCCGCCTTCGCGGGGGCGACGATTTTGAAGAGGACTGAGTTTTACAATGCGCAAAATCGGCCTGATCGGGGGAATGAGCTGGGCATCGACCGAGCTTTATTACCGCCATCTCAACAAGGGCGTGCAGAAGCGCCTCGGCACTGCCTGCTCGGCGCCGATCGTGATGGAAAGCCTGAATTATTGCGAGCTGTCGCGGATTACGACGCCCGAAGGCTGGGCGCACGCAAAAGAGGTTCTGATTGCGTCGGCGCAGCGGCTGGAAGCTGCGGGCGCAACCGCTCTGATGATCGCCGCCAATTCGATGCACAAGGTCGCCGAGGATGTTGCCGCGGCGATTTCGATCCCGCTTCTCCATATCGTCGACGAAACCGGTGAGAAGATGAAGGCCGACGGAATCAAGGCGACCGCGGTGATCGGCACGCGCAACGTCATGACCGAGCCTTGGTTCCGCCAGCGGCTCGTGCGTCACGGATTGACGCTGGCGCCCTATGATACCAGCCGCGCCGACGAGATCGACCGGATCATCTATGAAGAACTGATGCTGGGCAAGGTGAACGAAAGTTCGCGCCGGACGATGAAAACCTTCATCACCGATATCGCGAAGCAGGATATCCAGGCGATCGTGCTGGCGTGCACCGAACTAGTGATGCTGGTCGATACCGACGCCAATGTCCTGCCGATTTACGACACGACGCGGATTCATGTCACCGCGGGTGTGGACTGGATTTTGGGCGAGGATTGAACTTTGTCCCCTCCCGCTTGCGGGAGGGTATTTGCTTTTAGCTCATCTTCGTCCACGTCACCGTGCGGCAGAACAGGCTGACACAGCCTTTCATCGTCAGCTTGCCGCCATTCACGCGCAGATGCGCCTTGTAATAGCGGCCGTCTTCGGGGCTGTAGCCTTCGCCTTTCCAGCCGTCGCCATGCGGCACGAGATCCCAATAGATCTGAAGCCCGGTGACCTTGCGGCTGCGCTTTTGCTTGTCGGGATTGCGTTCGTCGAGCTGGCCGCCCGCGGGCTGTTTGATCAGGATGCGTTCGACGCGTCCGCACATCTTGGCGCCGCATGCAGCCATGACGACAATACCCTTGCCGTCATCGGTTTTCCAACGCCCGGTAATCGGCGCAGGCGCCGCGGCCATCGACGGCACGGCAATCAGGGCGGCAAGCGCCAATGCATATCTGTGAATCAAAGCGACCTCTCCCCGGGTTAGCTACACCTATGTCAGCAACATCACTTGGCATCCGTCAAGTCTTGCACCATGCTCCCCGAAAATAAGGGGAGAGACATATGCGATTCCATGGCCTGCGCCACGCGGCGACGCTCTGCATCGTGGCGGTTATTGCCGCCAATCCGGCGGCGGCGAAAGTAATCAGCGTCAGTGCGACAACGCCCGACGCCAACGAAAAGCTGCAAGAAGCGCTGATCCTCGCCGCACCTGGCGATATCGTGCAATTGGGTGCTGGCGTTTGGAAGCTCACCGACGGGCTGTCGCTCGACGTCGCGAATGTGACGGTGCGCGGTGCCGGAGCGGGCGAGGGCGGTTCAATCCTCGACTTCGCGGGGCAGCAGGGCGCGGGCGAGGGGCTGCTCGTGACGTCAGACGATGTCTTTCTGACCGAATTTGCGGTTCTCAACACCAAGGGCGACGGGATCAAGTCGAAGGGCGCCGATCGCATAGTTTATTATAAATTGCGCGTCGAATGGACCGCGGGGCCGAAGGAAACCAACGGCGCCTATGGCATTTATCCAGTCGAGAGCAGCGATGTATTGATCGACAGTGTCTATGTCCGCGGCGCGTCGGATGCGGGCATCTATGTCGGCCAGTCGAAAAACATCATCGTCCGCGATTCGATCGCCACCGAGAATGTCGCGGGGATCGAGATCGAGAATAGCTTCGACGCCGACGTCCACGACAATATCGCGAACAAGAACACCGGCGGCATCCTCGTGTTCGATCTGCCCAGCCTACCGATGCAGGGCGGGCACAATGTTCGCGTGTTCGAAAACATTGTCAGCGACAACAGCACGCCGAATTTTGCGCCGAAGGGCAACATCGTCGCGAGCGTTCCCACCGGGACGGGCGTGCTCGTGATGGCGAACCGCAATGTCGAGATTTTCGGCAACGTCTTTGCCGACAATGGCACTGCGAATGTGATGATCGTCGGCTATCGTTACGAACATAAGGACCCGAAATATCAGCCGCTGCCCAAGGCGATCGTCGTGCGCGGCAATCAGCATGGGCGCGCGGGATATGCGCCGAAATTTGCGGGCGGCGAGATGATTGCTGCAGCGATGGGAGGCAATATTCCGCCGATCCTTTGGGACGGCGCGGGCGATGCGGTCGTGCTCGACAAGGTCGGTATATTGTCGCTGAACCTGCCCGACGTGAAGACGCCGCAGAGCGAAGCGAAGCCTGCGCCCGCCGATCTGTCGAAGGGCACTCCGCCTGCTGCGCTCCCGACGATCAAACTGCCTGAGGCAATGGAGGCGAAGGTTCGGTGAGACGCGTATTTGCCGCGCTGGCGGCGGCGCTGCTGTGTGCGAGCGGCGGCGCGGCGCTGTCGCCTCCCGGCGTCGATCAGGCGCTGGTCGAAGGTGAGGCGATGCCGACGAAGCTATCGGCCTTTGGCCTTTTCCGGGGCAATGACCCGAAAACGCCCGCGACGGGTTTGGGCTATACGCTGCGCGCACCGCTGTTCAGCGATTATACTGACAAGCATCGCTTCATCTCGGTCCCCGCGGGAAAGAAGGCGAAGGTCGCACTCGACGGGACGATCGAGTTTCCGGTGGGCACGGTGTTGGTCAAAAGCTTTGGCTGGAGCGACGTCAACGACGGGCGCCCGGTCGAGACGCGGCTGCTGATCCGCCGCGCGGCGGGGTGGGTCGCGCTGCCCTATATTTGGGACGCCGATGGCAAGGATGCGACGCTGGCGCTGGGCGGGCGGCGCGTGCCGGTTAGCTTCAAGAGCCCCGACGGCGAGGCACACAGCATTCGCTATGCCGTGCCGAACAAGAATCAGTGCAAGGAATGCCACAGCCTGAATGGCGAAATCGTGCCGATTGGGCCGAAGGCGCGAAACTTCCTTCCTGATCCGGCGGCGTCGGACAAGCTGCGGAGCCTCTATTTCGAGAATCCCGCGGCACTGAAACCGGTGATGCCGCAGTGGGATGACCTCAAGAGCGGCAGCGTTGCCGACCGCGCTCGCGCCTATCTCGACGTCAATTGTGCGCATTGCCACAATCCGGGGGGCAGCGCGTCGAACAGCGGCTTGTTCCTGCGCTGGACCGACGATCCCACCGGAGTGAATTATGGTATCGACAAGCGGCCGACCGCCGCGGGGCGGGGCAGCGGCGGTATGGATTTCGCGATTGCGCCGGGCGATCCCGACCATAGTTTCCTGATCTATCGCCTCGAAAGCACCGATCCCGGAATCGCGATGCCTGAAGTCGGGCGCTCGACGGTGCACAAGGAAGGTGCGGCGCTGCTGCGGCAATGGATTGCGGAGATGCCGAAAGCATCGCATTAGACGGCGCCATGACCCATCAGACGCCCCGGCTTGTCCTTCACGATTATTTCCGTTCCTCGGCGAGCTTTCGCGTGCGCATCGCGCTGAATCTCAAGGGGCTCGACTATGAGCGCGTCGAGATCAGCCTGATCGCTGGCGACCAGCGCAGCGATGCCTATCTGGAGCAGAATGCGCAGGGCTTTGTGCCGATGCTCGTCGTCGACGGCGAGCCGATCATTCAGAGCATGGCGATCATCGACTGGATCGACCGCAGCTTTCCCGAACCGCGGCTGATCCCCGAGGAGCCGATGCCGCGCGCGGTCGCGCTGGCGCGGGCACAGGTGATTGCAAGCGACATCCATCCGCTCAACAATCTTCGCATTCTCAAATATCTGACGCGCGACCTTGGGCTCAACGAGCAGACCAAGGACCGCTGGATCGCGACATGGATCGCACAAGGGTTCGAGGCGCTTGAGGCGATGGCGGGCGAGGCGCGCTATCTGGGCGGCGATACGCCGGGGATCGCCGACTGCTGCCTTGTGCCGCAAATGTATAATGCTCGGCGTTTCGAAGTGCCGCTGGAAACCTATCCGCGGCTCGTCGAGATTGACGCGGCGTGCATGGAACTCGCAGCGTTTCAGAAAGCGCATCCCGACGCTGTGAAGCCCGCGTGATCCGGCTTTTGGCCGGGGTCGCGGCGCTGGCTTTGCCGGTGGGGGCGATGGCGCAGGCCGACTATGAGGGTGATGTCGACTGGACAATGGCCGATCCGGTTGGTGTGCGTAGCCCCTATGACATCGTGGTTCGCGGCGGCCTGCTTCAGCATAATGACAGTGACTTGACCCAAGGCAGCGCGATCCTGACGGATTTGCAACCGGGCCTCGGCACACGCGTCGAAAATCGCCTGCGCGACGAGGCCGGGATTGTGCAGTTCCGCCGCTCCGATGGTCGCTCCGCACATCCCACGAGCCAGGGCGTCACCTTGCGCGGGCTCGGCGGTAACGCCTCGGCCCGCGGGCTGGTCACACTCGACGGCGTGCCGCAGGCCGATCCGTTTGGCGGGTGGGTCGCGTGGTCGGCTTATGACGCGATCAACCTCGGGGGTATTATCGTGACCCGCGGCGGTGGGAGTGGCGGCGATGGCCCCGGCGCGCTGGCAGGAACGATTGCGCTCTATTCGAAACTGACCGACGGCGGTGAGGCAAGCCTCGCTTATGGCAGTCGCGATAGCTGGGATGCGTCGGCTTCGGTGGGCGGCGAGATCGGCCGCGGACAGATTGCGGTCGATGGCCGTTACAGCCGCGGCGACGGGTTCATTCCGGTGGCCGATGGGCAGCGCGGGAGCGTCGATCGCGCGGCGCCGTATGAACAGGGCGGGCTGGGGCTCCGGCTGCGTTTCGACGCGGGCGACAGCAGTCGCATCGAGGCGAGCGTGCGTGGTTTTGCTGACCGGCGCGATCGCGGCACCGATTTCACGAGGAGCAAGATCGGCGGCATCGATGCAAGCTTGCGCTTTGTCGATGACCCGTCAGGCGCGGCGCAATGGCTGGCGCTCGCTTATGTTCAGCTTCGCGATTTCGAGAGCGGCTTTGCCAGCGTTGCGGCAGGGCGGAACAGCGTGGCGCCCGCGCTATTTCAGCGCGTCCCGGCGACGGGACTCGGTGCACACGTGGAATATCGTCCGGCTTTCCGCGGATCGAATCCGCTCCGCGTCGGGGCCGACTGGCGGCGGACGGTCGGGCGCACCGAAGAGGATTTCTTCTTCAGCGGCGTGATCCCCGGCCGTCACCGGATCGCCGGGGGCAGCAGCGACACCGTCGGTGCTTTTGCCGAGTGGACGTCGGGCGACAGTGGCTATGGCTTTCTATGGACCATCAGCGGCCGCGTCGACCGCTGGTCGCTGGGCGAGGGGTATCGGCTCGAGCGCAATATCGCGGGGCCGGTGATCGCCGACCTTCGCTTTGCATCGCGCCAGGGATGGGAAGGCAGCGGACGCGCGGGCGTGCGCTGGAAATCGGATGCCTTTTCGCTCCGCGCCGCAGGCTATCGCGGCTGGCGCCTGCCGACGCTCAACGAACTTTATCGCCCGTTCCGCGTCGGCGCCGAAGTCACGACCGCGAACGAAATGCTGAAGCCCGAACGTCTTTGGGGCGGCGAGGTCGGGGCCGATTGGGACAATGGCGATACCAAGCTGTCGGCGACCGTTTTCGCAAACCATCTGACGAACGCGATCGCCAATGTGACGCTCGCGCCGAACCTCAGCCAGCGGCAGAACCTCGACGCGATCGACAGCAAGGGTGTCGAGGTCAGCGCCGAGCAGCGGATTGGCCCAGCGACGCTGCGCGCGACCTATGCCTTCACCGATGCCAAGGTCGATGCTTCGGGCGGCGCGGCAACGCTCGACGGGCGCCGTCCGGCGCAGATTGCGAAACATGGCGGCAGCGTGTCGCTGCGCAGCAATTCTAGCGGCCCGTTCGGCGGCTTTGCGACATTGCGTTACGTCGGCAAGCAGAATGAGGATGACCTCGGCCTGCTCGAACTTCGCGATGCGCTGACTCTCGATGCGGGGCTGTCGTGGAAGCTTAGCAACGCGATCAGCATCGAAGCGCGCGGCGAAAATCTTTTCGACGAGCTGGTACCCGCCGCGATCTCGTCATCGGGGATTGTCGAGCGCGCGACGCCGCGCACGCTTTGGGTCGGCGCGCGCGTTTCTTTCTGATTCTCCCATATTGATCTTCACAGGTCGAAAACAGGCGATAGGATGGGCGGCGCAGGGATTTCGGGTTTGGGGATTGATAAGGCATGGCCGCGAAGAAGCTGAATCTCGACAATTTCCTGCCGTACCGTCTGTCCATTGCATCAAATGCCCTGTCGAGCCGGATCGCCGCTGAATACGAAAACAGGTTCGGGCTGAAAATTCCCGAATGGCGCCTGATGGCGGTTCTGGGCGAGGGGCAGCCGAAGACTCAGCGCGAGCTTGTCGAGGCGACGCGCATGGACAAGGTTACGGTGAACCGCGCGGCAAAGGCGCTGGCCGACCGGCAATTGATTGCGCGGCAGGCGCATGAGGCCGACGGGCGTTCGCACCATCTCGACCTCACCGAAACCGGGCGTTCGCTTTATGACGCGATCGTGCCTGCTGCACTCGCCAGCGAGGCGCAGCTCGAATCGAACATCACCGCGGGCGAACGCGCGACGTTGCTCGCGATCCTCGCGAAACTGACTGCTGCCGCCGAAGATTATGGTTGATCGCGCCTATCGCGCGGCGCCGCCGGGTGCGCTGCGCATCGAATCAATGGGCGAACTGACTGCAATCTTCGACCGGCGTTCGATGCAGACGCATCTCGTCGTCGCGCCAATGCCCGAAATATTGGACGCGATGGGCACGGATATATGCGACGCCGCCAGCCTCGCCGCGCGCCTGTCGGCGATCTTCGACTTCGACAGCGAAGAGGATGCGCGACCGCTCCTCAACGAGCGGCTCGGCGAGCTGGCGGCGATGGGATTGGTGGCGCGAGCGTGAAGCATAGCACGCGCATATCGGTCGGCCCGGTCCAGTTTCGCATCGGGAGCGACTGGGCCGAACCGATTGCAGCGATCGAGCATCTTTATTCCGGCTATCCGCAGGACGACGCGCGGCCCGCCGAGGCCACGGTGCGATTGTTCGCAGCGCGGCCATGGCGCCGGTGGCTACGGCCATCGGTCCATATCGGCGGCGACTTCATCGTCCCCGATGCCCTGCCGCTGCCGCTGTCGATGGGGCTGCTCGCCGCCGAGATGGGAATGAATTTGCAGGTCGCGCTCGGCTGGCGGCGTCATTTGCTGCTGCACGCGAGTGCGGTCGCGCGCGATGGGCGCGCTGTGATCATGTCGGGGGAATCGGGTTCGGGTAAATCGACACTGGCCGCGCTGCTCGGCGAAGGCGCGTGGCGGTTGATGGGCGACGAATTCACGCTGATCGATCCTGCCGAGGGCGACGCCTTTGCCTTTCCGCGCGCGGTCAGCCTGAAGAACGCCGCGATTGCCGAGGTGGCGGTGCAGGTTGATGCGGCGCGGCTTGGCCCGTTGCTCGCGGGAACGCCAAAGGGCGATATTCGCCATCTGATCCCAAGGCCGGACGCGATCGCGGCGATGCACGAGCCTGCGCGCCCCGCATTGCTGCTGTTCCCGCGCTTCGG
>JAURVS010000133.1 GCA_030655355.1 Sphingopyxis sp. | reverse complement strand
CAAGGCAGCGCGGCGCTTCTCCCCGCAGCGATCTCGGCCGGACTGATGGCCCGCGAACGCGTCCGCTAGCGGGGCGTGACCTCGGCCGCCATGGCGGCTTCAGCCTCTTCCCTCGCCAGCTTTGCCGCGCGGCGCCGCTCGCGCAGCGTTTCGAGCACGCTCGCCGCCTGCCGCCCGCCACCCGCGATAAAGCGGTGGTCCATGCCCGCGGTGAGGTCACCTTCGCTGATCTGCGCGTCCAGCCGCTCGGAATCGAGGTGGCGCAACGCCTGTTCGACATCGGCGATTTCCTGTTCGCTGACGTCGATCTGCTTGAGCGCCAGCAACCCCAGCGCGATCGAGCTTTCGAAGGTTTCGCGCACCGCGCCATCGACCCCCGCACCGTCGATCGCCATCAACTGACGGCGGTCGAACACGCGCGTCAGGATTTTGGCGTTGGGAAAGGCTTTGACGATCGGCGTCAGAACATTGGCGTCGACGCTGCGGTCGTCGGTGCAGAAAATGATCAGCCGCGCCTCTTCGGCATCGGCGCGGCGCAGCACATCGACGCGCAGCCCGTCGCCATAATAGACTTTGGTATCGAACCGCCCCGAAGTTTCGATCTGGCTCGGCTTCTTGTCGATCAGCGTCACCGAACAATCGACCGCGTTCAGCATCTGCGCGACAATCTGCCCGAACCGGCCATAGCCGACGACGATCGCGGTCCCGCGCGGCGCATGTTCGGGATCGTCGAGGTCGGACGTTTCGCTTTCGGGCGCGAACTCGAGATTGCGCGCGAACAGCATCAGAAACGGCGTCGACACCATCGACAGCGTCACGACGGCGCTGAACAGACTCGCCGCTTCGGGCGCGATCAACTGCGCCTGCGTCGCCTGCGTGAACAGCAGAAAGCCGAATTCGCCGCCCTGACTGAGCAGCAGCCCAAGCCCCAGCGCAACGCTCCATGGCTTGCCAAACAGGCGGACAAGGACGGTCAGCACCGCGACTTTCACTGCCACCAGCCCGGCGGCAAGCGCGACGACGCGAAGCGGATCCTGAAGAATGACATTGATGTCGAGCACCATCCCGACCGCGAGGAAGAACAGCCCGAGCAGCACAAGACGGAAGGGTTCGACGTCGGCCTCGATCTCGTGACGGTACGGCGAATCTGCCAACATCACGCCCGCGATGAACGCCCCGAGCGCGGTCGACAGATGCAGGCTGTGCATGAAAGCCGCACTCGCAAGGACGACGAGCAGACCAACGACGACGAAAAGCTCGCGCTCGCCATAGCGCCCGACGATCCGCAGCAACGGATTGACGACAAAACGCCCGGCCAGAACCAGCACGACGATCGCCCAGACCGTGAAAAAGGCCGTCTGCCACCCCGGCGGGGCATTGGGATTGGCGGGCGCGCGCGACAGCGCGGCGACAATCGTAATCATCGGCACGATCGCGAGATCCTGAAACAACAGGATCGAAAAGGCTTTTTCGCCAAAGGGCGAGTTGATCCGGCCCGAGCTTTTGAGGCTCGGCAGCACCTGCGCGGTCGACGACAGCGCGAGCGGCAAGCCGAGCGCGAGCGCGGCCTGCCAACTGAACCCGAGCGTCACGATCAGGAGACCCGTCAGGATCAGCCCCGTAATCACCACCTGCGCAAGCCCGAGCCCAAAGATCGCGCGCCGCAAATCCCAGAGCCGCCGCGGATGCAGTTCGAGGCCGACAAGGAACAGCAGGAACGCAATGCCGATTTCGGCAAAGGCCAGCTTCGATTCGCCGCCGCCGACCAGCCCGAGCCCATGCGGGCCGACCAGCGCTCCCGCGATCAGATAGCCGAGCACCGCGCCGAGCCCGAGCCGGCGGAAAATCAGCACGAAAAGCGTCGCGACGCCGAGAAGGATCGCCGCCTCGGTCAACGCGGTGTCGCTTGCCTTTTCCGCTACTACCTCGGCGGCCTGCGATGCAGCTGAAGCGAAAGCGAGCAAGCTCATGCCGCAGCCGCCTGTTTCTCGAGCGCGGCGATCGCCGCATCGAACGGCAGCAGGATCGCGCCGTGCCGCGCGGGATAGTCGCGCGCCGGGGCGAGCAATTCGAAACCGGGCCAGTCAGGAACGATGGCGCCGCCGCCGAACCAGTCGGCCATAGTATCGCGGGCGAAGCGGATGTCGGCGAGACCCAGCCCCGGCGCATGACGCGCAAGCAGCGCCGCCGATGCCTGACCCAGCGCGCAGGCTTCGACATGCATGCCGACGCTCGTCACGCGCCCTGCATCATCGGTATCGAGATCGAGGATGATCGCGCTGCCGCACAGCGGCGCGCGCTTGTTCACCCGGTAACGCGCATCGGGGTTCGGAAGATATTCGGACGTCGCAACCGCCAGCGCCAAAATGTCGCGATTATAGAGCGGCGTGCTCATGACGCGTCGGCCTTGGCGGCTTCGGCCTCGGCTTCGCGCGCCTGCGCGCGGCGCTCGGCGATCACCTTGCTCATCGCCGCGCTCGTCGCATTAAGCGCCGGATAGGTCCGGCTGTCGGTCATCCATGCGGGGCGCTGCGCATTGCCATAGCCGATGTCGTAAAGCAGCGTCACGACCAGGAAACCGATCGAGGCAATCAACAGCCCCTTGATCGCGCCAAAGCCCGCGCCAAGACCGCGGTCGAAACCGCCGACGAACGAAGCGCGGCTGCGATGTCCCATCGCGCGCGATCCATATTTGGCGATCGCGAACACACCGCCGAACAGCAGCACAAACGCCAGCATAGCCGCGCCGCCCTCGGTCCCCACCAAGCCGGTCAGGAGGCCCGTTACGAGCGGGTGAAAGAAACGCACCGCCGCGATCGCCAGGATCCAGGCGAGCAGCGTCGTGACTTCCTGCACGAGGCCGCGCGAGAAACCGAGTACCCCTCCGCCGCCAACCAGCGTCAGCACGACGATATCCAAAGCTGTGAGACTTCCCATTGGGCGAGCGCTAATCGCGCCCGAGCATCAGGTCAACGAGTTCGCCGAGGCGTTCGAAACCGGTGACCGAAATCCCGCCGACGGCTTTCATGCCTTTCGGCCCCCAGCCCCGCGAAAAACCGAGCTTCGCGGCTTCGCGCAGGCGGAGCCCGTCGTGCGACACCTGCCGCACTTCGCCCGACAGCGACAATTCGCCGAAGACGATCGCATCGGCGGGCACTGGCCGCTCGCTGAACGCCGAGATCAGCGCCGCAGCCACCGCCAGATCGGCGGCGGGGTCGGTCAGCCGGTAACCGCCCGCAATGTTCAGATAGACTTCGGCGGCGCCCATCTGGAGCCCGCAGCGCGCTTCGAGGACCGCCAGCACCATCGCGAGCCGCCCGCTGTCCCAACCGACCACCGCGCGGCGCGGCGTCGCACCACTGGCAAGGCGGACGGTCAGCGCCTGAACTTCGACCAGCACCGGCCGCGTGCCCTCCAGCGCGGGGAAGACCACCGATCCCGGCACGTCGCGGCTGCGATCGGTCAGGAACAGGCTCGACGGATTGGAAACTTCGCCCAGCCCGTCCTCGCCCATCGCGAACACGCCAATCTCGTCGGTGCCGCCAAAGCGGTTCTTCACTGCGCGCAGGATGCGATATTGGTGGCTGCGCTCACCTTCGAACGCCAGCACCGTATCGACCATATGTTCGAGCACGCGCGGCCCCGCGATCGTTCCGTCCTTCGTCACATGGCCAACGAGCACGATCGCCGCATCACTGTCCTTGGCATAGCGAATCAGTTCCTGCGCGCTCGCGCGAACCTGACTTACCGTCCCCGGCGCGCTGTCGATCAGGTCGCTGTGCATCGTCTGGATCGAATCGATCACGACGAAATCGGCGTCACGCCCGTCGAGCGTCGCGATGATGTCACGCACCGACGTTGCACTCGCCAGCGCAACCGGCGCATTGCCGAGCCCCAGCCGCTGCGCGCGTAGCCGCACCTGCGCCGCTGCCTCTTCGCCGCTGATATAGACGACCGATTTGCCCGACTTGGCCAGCCGTCCGGCCGCCTGCAAAAGCAAGGTCGATTTGCCGATCCCCGGATCGCCCCCGATCAAGGTCGCCGATCCGGCAACGAAACCGCCGCCCAATGCGCGGTCGAACTCGGCGATACCGCATAGCATCCGCTCGGGCATCTTGCTGTCCGAATCGAGCGTTTCGAGCGCCAGCGTCCGCCCGCCCTTGCTCAGGTCGTGCTTGGCCGAAAAGACGGTCTCACCCGCTTCCTCGACCAACGTATTCCATTCGCCGCAATCGGCGCACTGCCCTTGCCAGCGATAGGTCGCCGACCCGCAATTCTGGCAGACATATTGACGTTTCGCTTTGGCCATGCGGTTCGCATAATCGGAACAAAGATGGAACGCCAGTCCTTTCCGCATTCGTCATTGCGAGGAGCGAAGCGACGAAGCAATCTCCAGCTATCGGCCATGTCTGGCGCCGATAGCTGGAGATTGCTTCGCTCCGCTCGCAATGACGAGGAAAGCGCATTAGGGGAGCAGAAACGTCCGAATCACTCCCTCAGCAGGAACCCCCGCGCCATGAAATTCTTCGCCGACACCGCCGAAATCGCCGACATTCAGGAACTCGCCGCGACCGGCCTGCTCGATGGCGTCACGACCAACCCGTCGCTGATCGCCAAGTCGGGCCGCGACTTCAAGGAAGTGACGAAGGAAATCTGCGCGCTGACCGACGGCCCGGTGTCGGCCGAAGTCGTCGCGCTCGATCATGCGACAATGATGAAAGAGGCCGAAATCCTCCGCAAGATCGCTCCGAATGTTTGCATCAAGGTGCCGCTGACGATCGACGGGCTCAAGACCTGCAAGGCGCTGACCAGCGACGGCACGATGGTCAATGTGACGCTCTGCTTCTCGGCTGCGCAAGCGCTGCTCGCGGCAAAGGCCGGCGCGACCTTCGTTTCGCCGTTCGTCGGCCGTCACGACGACAATGGCTTCGACGGGATGCAGCTCATCTCCGACATCCGTCTGATCTACGACAATTATGGCTATGAAACCGAAATCCTCGTCGCAAGCGTGCGCCACGGCATCCATGTGCTCGAAGCCGCGAAGATCGGCGCCGACGTGATGACC
>JAURVS010000131.1 GCA_030655355.1 Sphingopyxis sp. | reverse complement strand
CGGTCGACGACGCCGATATAGCCGCAGATGAGCGAGGCGGCGATCGCGAGATAGGGATTGCTGTCGGCGCCGGGCAGGCGGTTTTCAACGCGGCGGTTCGCCTTGTCGGATATCGGCACGCGGAAACCGCACGACCGGTTGTCCTCGCCCCATTGAACGTTGATCGGCGCCGCGCTGTCGGGGCGCATACGGCGAAAGCTGTTTACATTGGGGGCCCACAAAGGCGAGATTTGCGGCATGTAACGCACCAGCCCGGCGATATAGCTGCGGAACATCGCGCTATCGCGGCCGTTGGCGGTCGAGAACAGATTTTTGCCGGTATTGGCGTCGACCACCGACTGGTGAATGTGCATTGCGCTGCCCGGTTGGCCCGCCATCGGATTCGCCATGAACGTCGCATAGACGTCATGCTGCTTCGCGACATTGCGCACGACGCGCTTGAAGAGAAACACTTCGTCGGCAAGTCGCAGCGGGTCGCCATGCTCGAAATTGACCTCAAGCTGTGCGGCGCCCATTTCGTGAATCATCGTGTCGATATCGAGCCCCATCAGCTCGCAATCGTCGTAGATATGGTCGATGATATCCTCATATTCGTTCATCGCCTCGAGCCCGTAAGGCTGGCTCGCGGTCTCGCTCCGTCCTGACTGTCCGGTGGGCGGGGTCAGCGGGAAATCGGGATCGGTGTTTTGCGACACCAGATAGAATTCCACCTCGGGCGCAATAATCGGTTTCCAACCCTTTTCGGCGTACAGTGCGAGCACCTTCTTCAGGATTGTACGCGGGGCGATATCGACTTCGCTGCCGTCGCCATTGAAGGCGTCGGCAATGACAAACGCTGTGGGCGATTTGAAGCCGGGTGCGACGCAGATGGTGCTGGGGTCGGCGATCAGTATCTTGTCGGGGTCCTTGTCCCAGATATCGTCGATGTCTTCGGGGTAATGGCCATCGATCGTGCAGATGAAGACGCTGCCCGGAATGCGCAGCGACTTGTCCTTCACCGATGACAGGAACTTCTTGGCAGGGAGCACCTTGCCGCGCTGCACCCCGTTGATGTCGGGGACGATACATTCGACTTCGTCGATTTTATGGTCGCTGATCCATTGTTCCAGATTGACAGACATGAGCCCCCGATTGGGCCGAGGAGCCGGCCCTGTTGTGCGGAAGCAGCCTATCGCAAGCTTCGGCGATACGCCAGAGGGACCGCTATTCTGCCACTTTTGGCATGGTTGTATGCGCATTTCTTTGGTTGCGTGAATTCGGCAACACTTCATCTGTGTCAAAGCAGGCTTGACCCGGTGCCCGCGCATTCTTCAAGAGAGGCATGCCCCGGATCGGGTCCGGGCGACGATGACCGATAAAGGAAAATGGCGATGCAGGGTGACAATGACCAACTGGCGTCCTTCTGGATGCCTTTCACCGCCAACCGGTCGTACAAGGCGAACCCGCGCCAACTCGTTTCGGCGAGCGGGATGTATTATAAAAGCAGCGACGGGCGCACGATCCTCGATGGCACAGCAGGGTTGTGGTGCTGCAATGCCGGGCATTGTCCACCCGAAATCAGCGACGCGATTGCCAAAGCCGCGGCGACGCTCGATTTTGCGCCTACGTTCCAGTTGGGCCATCCGCTGCCGTTCGAACTGGCACAGCGCGTGGCCGCTCTCATGCCCGCAGGGCTCGACCGGATATTCTTTACAAACAGCGGGTCGGAATCGGTCGATACTGCCCTGAAAATTGCGATCAATATCCAGCGGGCGAAGGGGCAGGGAACGCGGACCCGGCTGATCGGGCGTGAGCGGGGCTATCATGGCACCGGCTTTGGCGGGATCAGCATCGGCGGGCTCGTCAACAATCGCCGCACCTTTGGCGGCGGATTGCCTGGCGTCGATCACATCCGCCACACGCATGATATCGAACGTAACGCCTATACACGCGGCTTCCCGGCGCATGGCGCCGAATTGGCCGACGATCTGCAGCGTCTCGTCGACTTGCACGGTGCCGATACGATCGCGGCGGTGATCGTCGAGCCGATGGCGGGTTCGACCGGCGTGCTGGTGCCGCCAGTCGGCTATCTTCAGCGCCTCCGCGAGCTATGCGACAAGCATGGCATCATATTGATTTTTGACGAGGTGATCACCGCCTTTGGCCGCGTCGGCGGAGCGACCGCAGCGGGGCAGTGGGGCGTGACGCCCGACATCATCACGATGGCAAAAGGGCTGACCAACGCCGCAGTGCCGATGGGGGCGGTAGCGGTGAAGCGCGAATTGCATGATGCCGTGATCGACAGTGTCGCGGGCGGAATCGAGCTGTTCCATGGCTACACTTATTCGGGGCATCCGCTTGCCAGCGCCGCGGGTCTCGCGACGCTCGATCTTTACGCACGCGATGGGCTGTTTGATCGCGCGAACGAACTGGCGCCCTATTGGGAAGAGGCTGCGCACAGCCTGAAAGGGCGGCGCCATATCATCGATATCCGCACGATCGGGCTGGTTGCTGGAATTGAACTGGAGCCGCGTGCCGGCGCGCCGACCGCGCGTGCGATGGAGTTGTTCCACGCCTGTTTCGACAATGGACTGCTCGTTCGGGCGACGGGCGACATCATTGCGCTGTCGCCGCCGCTGATCGTCGAGAAAGCGCAGATCGACGAGATGTTTGGAAGGATCGCGGGCTTGCTCGACCGGATCGACTGACGGGGAGACCCGTCAGTCGGCGATCGCGTTCGCTTCGGCGCTTGCTTCGGCCTTGGCGGCTGCGACGGCAACCTGCCGCGCACGCGTGGCTTCGGTCTGAATCAGACGTTCGGCCATCGTGCGCCACGCCTGTTCGGCGCGCAGATTTCGGTCGCGAACCTGCGACAAGCTGCTTTCCGCCGCGTCCGATGCGCATTTGTCTGCCTGAATCAGGTAGAAATCGCTGGTGTTTGACATGGCGGAAATCCTTGGAGCTAGGTGGTTGAAGGGTCGGGCTGATTAAGGATCAGTCGACCATTTGAGCGATCAGACGGCGCAGTTCGCGCCGTGACAGCGTCGGCGATCGCCGTGCTGCTTTGTCGGCCCGTGCATCAATTGCGGAATAGGGCCGAAGGAGGGAGGGAAATGCATTCAATGTAAAGTTCATATTATCCTGTAATTATTCTGTTTTGCTGTTGGTTGAAGTCAGCGTCGATTGCCCTTGCGGGGACCACCGCCAGCCGGACCCGCGCCGCGATCACGATAGATGATGCGGCCTTTGGTCAGGTCGTACGGCGTCATCTCGACGCGAACGGCATCGCCAACAACCGACCGGATGCGAAAGCGTCGCATCCGGCCTGCTGTATAAGCGATGATCCGATGGTCATTCTCCAGAATGACGCCAAAGCGTCCGTCGGGGAGAATTTCATCGATCTGGCCGTCGAGGGTTAGCAGTTCCTCTTTGGCCAAAGATCAGGCCGATTGGATGTTGACGGCAGAGACCTTGCCGCGCTGGTCGGTTTCCACATCGTAGGAAACGCGCTGATCTTTGTTCAGCGTCGTCATACCGGCGCGTTCGAGGGCAGTGATGTGGACGAAATTGTCGCCCGAGCCGTCCTCGTTGGCAATGAAGCCATAGCCTTTGTCGGTGTTGAAGAATTTTACGGTGCCGATGGGCATGGAGTTGTTCCTTTCACGGAAACGGTGTTGCCATCGGCTAATGCCGATGGCGCCAGGAAGCGTGAGGAGGGAAGTGTCCACCGATCAGGCAAAAAAATCCGTCGTAAGCGACGATAGCCTCCTGGAGATGGGCGTTCACAAGCAAAAAGTCAAGGTTAGGCCGGGTTTTGCCGTCTAGCGCGACCGTGATCAGCTCGCGATCGCTAGCGGGAAAGTGACCGAAACGTGCGTTCCCTTACCGACTTCGCTCTGGATATCGAGCTGGCCCTGGTGCCGCTCGCTGATATGCTTGACGATGGCGAGGCCTAGGCCCGTACCGCCGACCGAGCGGCTTCGCGCCTCATCGACGCGATAAAAGCGCTCGGTAAGGCGGGGCAAATGATCGGGCGCGATCCCGTCGCCCTCGTCACGGACGGACAGCCGCACGCGCTTTCCCTCGCGGACTAGCTCGACAGTCACTGGCGTGTCGGCGTACCCATATTTCATGGCGTTGAAGATGATGTTGTGTGCGAGCTGCTTCAACTGCGCTTCATCGCCCAATATCACCAGCGGGTCATCGCCAAGCTCGGCGACAATATCTTTCGCGCGCGCCTGTTCGCTGTCGCGTAATTGCGCGATCGTGGTCCGGACGGTGGCGGTCAGGTCGACCGCTGTGGTCGGGCGGCGAAAACGGTCAGCCTCGACGCGCGAGATCGACAAAAGGTCGATGACGAGCTGCTGCATCCGACCGGCTTCGCGCTCGATGATCGAAAGAAACCGATCGCGCGTCGGCGCGTCGGCTTCGCCGTTCATTTCCTGCAATGTTTCCACATAGCCAAGGATCGCCGCCAGCGGCGTGCGCAATTCGTGGCTGGCATTGGCCACGAAATCAGAGCGCATCCGATCGGCGGCGTCGATCGCCGAGCGGTCGGACAGGAAAATGATACGCTCGCTACCCGACAGAGCAGCGATCCGCATCGTCCAGCGCTGGCCGGGGCGGGGATAATCGACGAGATCGACTGCTTCGAGCGCAGCATTTTCATCGATGCGCGACAGCCAGTCGGTTGCGGCGGGATGGCGAATGGCGGTGCGAATGTCGGCGCCGACAATATGGCGGCCGAGCAGACGGATTGCGGCATCGTTGGCAATGGTGACGATATTGTCCGCCGTGCCGATCAGCGGTTCCTTTTCCTGATCGACCCAATGCGCAAAATCGGGGTGGCGGAGCAATGAAAGAGGAAGCGCTTCGGCAGGTGACAGAGCCGCACCGTGGGCGTCGGGTAGCGCGGTAGGAAGCGCGCTGTAAACGGTGGCGGCGGCGATGAAGCCAGCGAGAAGCATGATGGCGATCGACAGCGCATCGCCTCCCGACAGCGTGGCGAAAATGGCCGCGATGGCGACCAGTGTCAGGGCGATGACCAAGCTGGACAGGCGATCGAACATCGCCGCTGCGCCTCGCATGACGGAGGGGCGAGCGCAAGACCGATTGCAGCCGTTAACGCTTTACGGGGCAATGTGCCAAAGAGGGAAGGCCGATGCCTGCTGCCGTCTTTTCCTTTTCCTCGCGTCGTCATTCGGTTATGCGCTGCTGATGGAAAATCGCGACATTCCCGACGGCAAGCCCGCTGAAACCGGCGAAGCCACGCCTTCGCGGCGCAAGATGCTCGCGCTCGGCGCGGTGGGCGTGTCGGCCGCTTTGACGATCCGTCCTGCCTTTGCTCAGACCGCGGTGTCGGTGATGAATTGCCAGATCCCGGTCCCCGGTCCGACGGGCGCCGGTCAATACATCGATACTGCAGGCAAGCTTGTCCCGCCGGGCACGAAGGGCGCGTTTGCCGGCTTCCCCCGCCCGTTTACAGGCGAAGAGGTCAAGCGCGCCTTCCGTGGGCAAACGTTGCCCGGCACGACCTACAATCAGTCGCAGGCCTATCTGCAATATATCCGGCGCTTGCAGGCGGGGCAGAGCGGCTTTACCTGTTTCGCATCGATCACGACGTCGCGCTGATTTTCGCTCCCTTGTAGCGATGTCGGTTCAACCGCATCGTCAGACACAGGAGTATTCATGAAACTAGCTTCGCTTAAACATGGCCGCGATGGGCGCTTGGTCGTCGTCTCGGACGATCTTGCCTGGTACGCTGACGCCGGGCAGATCGTTTCGACGATGCAGGCGGCGCTCGACAATTGGGCCTACGCAGCACCGCGGCTCGCGGCGCTGGCCGAAGACTTGAATCATGATGCGATTCCGAAAGAGCGTTTTCACGAGCGCGAGGCGGCTTCGCCGTTGCCACGGGCGTATCAGTGGGCGGATGGAAGCGCTTATGTGAACCATGTTGCGCTGGTGCGACAGGCGCGCGGTGCCGAAATGCCCGACAGCTTCTGGCACGATCCGCTGATGTATCAGGGCGGCAGTGACGCCTTTCTGGGCCCGCGCGACCCGATCCCTCTCGGCGATCCCGCGTGGGGCTGCGATATGGAAGCTGAAGTGGTCGTGGTGACGGGCGACGTGCCGTCGGGGATCGATGCGGTTGCGGCGCGTGACAAGATTCTGCTGATCGGCCTCACCAACGACGTGTCGCTGCGCGGGCTTATCCCGGCTGAACTCGCGAAAGGCTTCGGCTTTTTCCAGTCGAAGCCGTCGAGCGCCATGTCGCCGGTGTTCGTGACGCCCGACGCGCTGGGGCAGCGCTGGTCGGAGGGCAAGCTACACGGTGCGCTCAGCGTCGATCTCAACGGAGAAGCGCTTGGCCGCGCCGATGCCGGCGTCGACATGACGTTCGATTTCGGCGCGCTGATCGCGCACGCGGCAAAGACCCGTGACTTGGGTGCGGGAACAATCATCGGGTCGGGAACAGTGTCGAACCGTGGTGTCGACGGCGGTCCGGGCAAGCCGGTCAGCGAAGGCGGGCTCGGCTACAGCTGCCTTGCCGAGGTGCGGACGGTCGAAACAATCCAGCAGGGCGAACCGAAGACGCCGTTCCTGCAAAAGGGCGATATGGTCCGCATCTGGATGGACGACGACCGGCACCACAGCATTTTCGGTGCGATCGAACAGCAGGTCGGCTGAACGAAAAAGGGGCGGGATTGCTCCCGCCCCTTTGTTTCATATTGCGTCCGTTCGGCGTCAGGTGCCGCCGAAGCTGCCGCCCGCCATTGCGTCGCTCAGCGAACACGCCGCCGGGCCCAGAATGACGATGAAAAGCACCGGCAGAATGAACAGAATCAGCGGGACGGTCATGATCGCGGGTAGCCGCGCCGCTTTTTCCTCAGCACGCATCATACGTTCGTTACGGAATTCGGCCGACAGCACACGCAGCGCGCTGGCGAGCGGCGTACCATATTTCTCGGTCTGGATCATGGTGGTGACCACGCCCTTCACTGACTCCAGATTGACGCGATAGGCGAAGTTTTCAAATGCCTTGCGGCGCTCCGTCAGGAAGCCCAGCTCGATCGAAGTCAGCGCGAATTCTTCGCCAAGTTCGGGATAAGCACGGCCTAATTCTTTCGACACACGCGAGAAAGCGGAGTCGACCGTCAGACCGGCCTCGGCGCAAATGACGAGCAGATCGAGTGCATCGGGGAGGCCTTTGCGGATCGCGTCGGTGCGCTTAGCGCGCTTGTTTTGCACGAACAGGTCGGGCGCCTTGTAGCCGAGAATCAACGCGACCATCGTGAAGGCCGACCGTTTGAACGGCGTCAGGTCGGGCCACATATCCAAGGCATAGATCATGAATGCGGCGAGCCCGCCGAATACGACCGGCAAAACCATGCGGCCAAAGATCACGGCGACGGCAAGATCTTTCGAGCGGATCCCTGCCTGAGCCAGCTTTTGCTGGACGTCAGTGATCTGCGTCTCCTGGAGGACCTGGAGCCTGCCGAGCACGGTACGCATCTTGTCCGCCGTATGGTTTTTGCGGACGAGCTTGGCGCGGCGTTTTGCGGTCGAAGCCGTAATGCCCGCCTTCAACTGCTCGCGGCGTTCATTGAGCGCCTTCACGCGCTTGGTCATCGGGTTGCGGACCGTCAAAGCGCCATAGATGGCGAACAGGACCGCAAAAACGCCGACCGCTGCCAGCATTGTGCCAGCCCAGACGATGTCGACTCCAAGCAACGTCGGGCCGCTTTGTGCGCCCGTAAAGGCTGAAGTGAGAAAGAGGCTACTGTTCACTTATTTTGCCCCTTCAGATTTCGAAGCTGATCATTTTGGCCATGATGCCGACACCGATACTCATCCAGACCAGACCGCCCAGCCCAGTGATGATCAGGCGCTCCTCATAGAAAAAGCCTGCCAGATATTCGGGATTCATCGACCAAACGATACCAAACACGAAGAAGGGAAGCGCGCCGACGATATATGCGGACGCCTTGGCTTCCGACGACATCGCGCGGATTTTGAGCTTCATTTGCGCACGTTTACGGAGAACATCTGAGAGATTCGCCAAAGTCTCCGCCAAATTCCCCCCGGTTTCGCGCTGGATCTGGATCGTGATGCAAAAGAACTGGAATTCGGGAGTGCCGATCATTTCGGCGGTTTCCAGAAGCGCTGCCTCCATTGTGTTACCAATGCGGATACGTTCGATGACGCCTTTGAATTCTTCCCCGACGGGCCCAGGAAGTTCCTGGCTCACGACCTGAAAGGTCTCCGTAACGGGCAAACCTGACCTCAGGCCACGGACTAGAAGGTCAATCGCGTCGGGAAAGCGGGCATTGAACTGTTTCACCCGCTTTTTTATCGCCATGCCTACGATCATATAGGGCAAGCCGAGGCCGATCATCGTTCCGAGCAGAGCAGCCAAAAGAAACGGTGCCCGGATGACCAGCATCGCGCCCGTAACAGCGACAAACAATGCCATCGATGCGAAAAGGTACTGGGTCAGGCTCCAGCCCTTACCACTTCGACGAATGCGCTTTTCCAGTTCTTCGCGGCGCGGCATCAGGTTGGTGAAAGATGAGTTGTTTCGACCTCCTGATGCCTGGATCGTTTTCCGCATTTGCGCGGCCACAACCGCTTCGGTGGAGGCCGCGTGACGGTCCCTGACCATAGCCAACCGCCGCGTCTTCGCCTTGCCGACCGACGGTCCGCCGAGCAGAATGACGAGCAAGGTGAAGGCCAAAAAGGCCCCCGCGATGATAAGGATGACTGGCAGATTCATGGTCAGCTGATGTCCGATTCTATCGCTGGAGTTGGGGACGGCACGTCAGGCGCGCCGTCACGCCGCCTGTTTCGCGCCCTTCTTCAAGCCCAGCTTCCCGAGTAGCGAACTGCTCGATTTGCTTTTTGCCGCTGCAATCTGGGCTTCTTCGGCTTCGATATCGGCACCGTCGAGGACAAGGCGCATCAGATTATTCCACATCTGAGCCGATTTGGTGCCCTTGCAGATTTCGGCATAGGATTTGCCGAGCTTCGCCGCCTGGCTGACCAGCTTCGGGTCGAATGGGATCAAGATGTCGATGTGGCGCTCGATCGACGATTCAAATTCCTTGCGCGACAATTCTCCGATCGCATTCTGGAATTTGTTCGCGACAAGTACGACGCGCGAACCTGGAATATGCTGTTTGAACCAGGACAAAAGCCGAATTGTGTCACGCGCTGCGGCGAGAGTCACATCGCTGACGAGCAGAATCGTGCCCGCTTCCGACACAAGGTGCGGGAAGGGGATCAAGACCTGGCGCGGGAGATCGACGATCGTCATTTCGAACGCATTGCGAAGCTCTTCTTCCAATTGGAAAAAGGCTGAACCGTCCGTCATCACGGGCTGATGGATCGGCGCTTCAGCCGACAAAAGACTAAGCTTGTCGGACGCGCGTACCATCGCTCGCTCGATAAACAGCCCGTCGATACGGCTGGGGTTATCGATCGCGTCGATCAGCCCGCGACCCGGTTCGAGGTCGAGAGTCAGAGCGCCAGTGCCAAAATGGACATCAAGGTCCAGAAGCGCCGTTTGGCGTCCTGCCTGTTCGCTGATTGCCCAAGCGAGTGAGGTCGCCACCATCGACGCGCCGACACCGCCACGCACGCCCACGACGCCCATCATATGATGCGGCTTGTCATCGTGCATATCCGAATGTTTCGGTGCCGATAACATCGCCTGCGCCATGGTGAGCGATTCACGCACTTGCTCAAGCGAAAGCGGCTTCAGCAAATAGTCCTGGATCCCGCTCGACAGAAGGTCGCGGTACAGGCGAACGTCGTTCACCTGTCCAGCAGCGATAACAACTGTGCCGGGTTCGCAGACTTCGGCCAGCGCATTGATGTCGTTTATCGGGTCGCCTGATTCCGACATGTCGACGAACAGGATATTCGGGCTGGCCGAAACCGACAGCGACTGCACAGCGTTGCGCAGGCCACCCTTGTTACATTTTTCGATCGGCCAACCCATGTCGTTGGCGGCGGCGCGGATCAACTCCAGCGTATCGTCATCACAGACGAAGGCGTTGAAGGAATCGCGGAGTCCTGCAGATTTGAAAGGAGCGTTCACTTGCCGCCTCCGCTGGTTGTCGCGCCGTTCAGTTCGCCGGCGCCGGTTTGGGGTTTTGTACGATAGGTTTTGATGGCGCGGGTTGCCGCCGACGGATCATGACCATTGTCGCGAGCCCCCTTGATGAGGTCATTGGGGTCGGCAACCATCGACGCGAGATTGCTGTTCACGGCGCAACCATAATTTGACGACGTCGCGTTGACCGGGTTGATCGATGATTTGCTATCCCAATTGGGGCAGCCTGGGACGGAAGCTGACGCACGCGTCACGACGATGCGCAGATATCCTTCGGGCACAACGCCCGTCGTCACCGGAACGTCCGGGCTAAGAAGCAGCCCGCGGCGTCCGACCATCGACCGGACGGTCGCTTGCGCCGAACTGGCTCCGTAAGTTGAGGGATCCTCGATTGCGATGCGATCGCCGTAGCGGACGCCCATCGCATCGAACCAGCCTTGCAGGCGGCCCTGCTCACTGGGCGGCAATTCCCCGTTCGAAGCCGCCACATCAAACTGATAGATGCTGTTGCGAACCACCGGCTGGTGCACCGAGTCCAAGCTACGGTTGCCGACGGCGGCGCCGGTGCACCCTGCGAGCGACGTGGCCAGAGCCAGGACTGTCCAAGTTGCGATTTTTTTCATCACTTTGCTCCTGAAACCCAATACGTCACTTGATGTTAAAGCCCGGCGACGCGTCGCCGCTGGCTCGCGGACGGTCGGCGTCGCCAACGCTCGTATCAAGCCGCGGCTTCGGTCGATCGCCGCCGGTTACACCGTTGCTCGTCTGGTTGAGCAAAATCCGCTGCAGGTCGTTGGCGTCCTGAAAGGCGTCGGTGGGCAGCTTGATGTCGTTGGCCGACACTGGCTGGACCAGATAGGGTGTCACAACGATGACCAGTTCCGTTTCGCCGCGGCGGAAGCTGTCCGATTTGAATAACGTACCGAGCAGCGGAACGTCACCGAGGCCAGGCATCTTGTCGATGGCGCCGATCGAGCGATTGTTGATCAAACCGGCGATCATGAAGCTTTCGCCTGAACCAAGTTCGACAGTTGTTTCGGCACGGCGGATCGTCAGAGCGGGGATCTGGAAGCCCTGCATCTCGATTGCGCCTTCGGTCGACAGCTCGGATACTTCCGGACGAACGCGGAGACTGATCCGGCCGTTCGACAAGACCGTCGGAGTATAGGCGAGGCTGACGCCATATTTGCGATATTCGATCGTCGTGCTGGCCAGATTGCCAGGGATCGGGACCGGGAATTCACCGCCGGCAAGGAAGTCGGCCGTTTCGCCCGAAATCGCGGTCAGGTTCGGCTGCGCAAGCGTTGCTACCAAGCCCGAACGTTCGCCGATATCGAGCGATGCCATCAAATCGAGCCCGAAGAGGCGGCCAGCGCCCGCGAGGCTCCGCTTACCTGCAGGAGTATTGAATTGATAGGTGGTGCCGGTCGTCGTACTATTGATTGGCAGGCCGGTCACTGGGTCATACGGACGGGGAACCGGGCTCCCGGGAAATATTGCGGTCGGAGCGGGAATGTCGGTTATCGTACCCGCACTGCGACCTCCGAAAATGCCACCCAGAAAACCGTTGCCCAATCCACCGTCTTTGTCGCGGGTCAACAGATTGCCGCTGATTTCCTTGACCAGCGTGCGGTTAACTTCAGCAATGCGAACCTGCAAGTTGACCTGCAGCGGCGTTGCCGTGCGAAGACGCGACATGACCTTGGTCTGCTCTCCGACAAACGCCTGCACTAGGCGTTCGGCTTCTGCTGCGTCGTCGGGCGACTGAACCGTTCCGGTGAGCAGCACGAAGCCGTTCATCGTATTCGCCGAGATGCTGGCTTCCGGCATCGCAAGCGAGAGCATCTGGTCGATCGTCTCGATATTGTTACCCACGCGGGCGACCGTGGAAAAGACTACGCGGCCGCTGGCATCAGTGGCGTAGATGCTGGTTTCACCCGGCTTCTTGCCAAAGATATAGAGCTGACGATTCGACCGGACCTGGACGTCAGCGACAGCGTCGTCGGCGACGAAGACGTCGGACATCGAGGCGGGAAGGCTGACCAGTCGACCACGGCCCACTGAAAGGTCGATGCTGCTGCTGGCGTTTTGTACGGCCTGCGCGATAGCGGGCTGCGACGGTGCGCCTACCAGAGTGGCTGCGATGAGGCCAACGGCCAGAGTGCGGGCCAGTGCGGTCGCCTTAAAATTGGCTTTGCTGTTCATCTTATTTACCCCCAACCGAAATTTCGGTCACTTTGTCGCCACGGGTCACACGAACGACCGGGCCGGACGGAACTGACGCCGAACGATAGGTCTGCGATGGTGCCGAACCACCGTTGTAGGCAGGCTGCTGGCGCGGCGACGACACGCGGCCGCTCACCGGGATCCAGAAGCGCGACACGTCGCCCCCTGTCGTCACTGAAGAGCGGCTTGAGGTCGGACGCGCGGCCACTTCGGCCAGCATCTTCTTTTCTGCCGCACTGCCGCCCTTGCTCGGGACGTTGACGTCGCCAGAGGCGATGGCAGCATCGAGATCGCCTGCGCTTTCGGCGAGCGGGCGCAGCGCGAGCGACAATTTGCCCATATCCTGTGCGACCGCGATCTTTTCGGCGATTTCTGGCGTTGCTTCGAGCGTCACCGAGCCAAAGGTGCGAACGGGGGTTTTGCCCGTTTCGTCCTCTGCATCGTAACGTTGGTCGGTTGCGAGAACGCGAACGTTGCGAACGATCGTTTCGGCCGTGAAGATCTGCTTGTCGGGATAGGAGCTGCCTTCCTCGACGGCGATCGTCTGGGCCAGCACGACATCGACGCGGTCGCCCGGGAATACGAAGCCGGCGACGCCCTGTTCCTGCGAAACCTTGACGGTTACGGCACGCATGCCCGCACCCAGCGCCGCGGCAAGGAAGCCACGATCATCGGGGTGGACGAGCGCGCCCTGCGTCAGCGGTTGGCCCGCGGTGATCGGATAACGCACTACGGTGCCGACCAGCGTGTTCACGTCGGTCTTGTCCTTCAGGAAATATGCCTTTTCGACCAATTCCTTCGGCCATGGCTGAAACCGGAAACTGTCCGGGCCGACGATCGTGCCGACGGGCAACTGCCGCGTCGCAACAAGGATCATCGGGCCGGTGATTTCCGGTGCCGCTGCTGCCCGTGCCTGCGGAGCCGCTGCCCCACGCATCATCTGGTTGACCCCGAACGCTGCGCCAATGGCAATCACCAGTGCGCCGACGATCAGCATAATCTTTCGCGTATCCATGACGATTTTTCGCCTCCTGCACCAACCAGACACGGCGGTGCTTGCCCTCAGGTTGAACCGATAGCCTGAAACTGGTTAAAATATTGTTGGTGAAGCGCCCAAAGGCCTGCGGCGGCGATAGCGACCCCATAGGGGACCTCTACCGGCTTGTCAGAAGGACGCAATTTCATGTGTACGAGCATGATCGCCGACAGGATGCCGCCGCCTACTGCCATGATCGTGAGCATTGGCATGAACAAGGGAAGCGGGATCCAGAGCATCACCGCGCCTATCATTTTGACGTCGCCGCCGCCCATAGCGCCAATGGCGAACAAACCGGCAAAGACCAGAAAGACCGCGAAGGCGGCACCAAACTGGATCGCGACATCGGGCCACAGGGCAAGGCCGCCGGCAATCCAGAAGGGGATTGCAAGCAGCGCCATCGCCGCGTTGAGTTCGTTGGAGATGGTCCGCGACCTGATGTCGCTGATCGCGGCCGCTATCATCAGCACGCCGAGAAGTGCCACGAGGAATAAGGAGATCGTGCCGGTATCCATCGCGGTTCTCCTACGCAACATGGCTTACCAAAGAGTAACCATGTCGAGGGAACGCTCTGCTTGCATTCCGTAGTCCAGAGGATATGCGGCGGGGCATGACCACCGCGCCGCCTTCCGCCATCGACGTGCTGATTGTTGGCGCCGGGATTGCAGGTGCCAGCCTGGCCGCCGCGCTCGCGCCTTGGCGCCGCGTGATGCTGATCGAAGCCGAGGACGCTCCCGGCTATCATGCGACGGGCCGGTCAGCAGCATTCTGGCATGAAACCTATGGCGGCGCCGCAGTGCAGCCACTTTCAATCGCGTCATTCGCGACGCTGGACAATCCGGTGCCGGAATTCTCCGAGCGTGGTTTTCTGTCGCCGCGTACTGCGCTGACGCTGGGGCAGCGATCGGACGCCGCTGCGGTCGATGCCTTCACGTCCCAATTCGCCGCACAAGGTGTCGCTGTCTCGCGCATGGGCGGTACAGCAATCGCCGAGAAGATCCCCGGCCTACGATCGACATGGAGCGAGGCCGCTTTTGAAGCCGCGTGCAGCGATATCGACGTCGGGCGTCTGCACGCAGCTTATCTTCGCTCAGCCCAACGCGCTGGCGCTGTGCTCGTCAATCGAACGTTGCTTCAGTCCGCGCGCCGGACCAGCGATGGATGGGACGTCCAACTCGTGGGGCAGAATGTTCATGCCGGGCTGATTGTCAATGCGGCGGGCGCATGGGCGGATCAGGTCGCGGCGGCGTGCGGTATCGCGCCGTTGGGAATTCAACCCTATCGCAGGACGGTCATCCAGTTGCGACTGGGCGTGCCGGTTCCGGCCGAGCTTCCGCTTGTCGTCCACATTGGCGGCAAATTCTACTTCAAGGGCGAAAGCGAGGGGCGGGTGTGGCTGAGCCCGCATGACGAAACACCGACCGCGCCGCACGATGCGGTGCCCGAGGAGATCGACGTCGCGATCGCCATTGACCGGCTGCAGTCGGTGGTCGACTGGCCGATCGAAGCGGTTGAGCGAAAATGGGCGGGGCTGCGCAGTTTCGCTCCCGACCGGGCGCCCGTCTTTGGCGCCGATCCCAACGAGCCGGCCTTTGTCTGGTGCGCGGGGCAGGGCGGATTTGGAATCCAGACGTCACCCGCGATTTCGGCGTTGCTCGCAGCGCAGCTTGGTGCGCCGCAGCCCGATGGGCCGATCGGGTGCGTCGACCCCACGCCTTTCGCGCCGTCGCGTTTCGGTTGAGCGATCTAGCGGGTTGCACCGGCACCGGTCCTGCTTAACATGGGCCTGTCGCGCCACCTTGGCGCGGGCATGACAAGTGGAGGATTTCATGGCCCATTATTTCGAGATCAAGAAGAACAAGGCCGGCGAGTTCGTTGCCTATTTCAAATATAACAGCGAACCGATCTTCTGGACCGAAGGCTATTCGAGCAAGGCCTCCGCCAAAAACGCCATCGATTCAATTTTGAAGAACGGCCCGGGCGCGGAAGTCCGCGAAGCCGAATGACGGGTTGCGCGCGGGTGCTCAGCGCGCCCGCGCGATTTCCAATGCCGCGTCGCTGGCAAGCTGATCGGCAATTTCATTGTCGCCATGCCCGGCATGGCCTTTGACCCACAGCCATTCGACCTTGTGCCGGGCATTTTCCTTGAGCAGGCGCTGCCACAGATCGGCGTTGGCGACTGGTTTTTTCGCTGCCGTTTTCCAGCCATTCTTCTGCCAGCCGAAAATCCACTTGGTGATGCCGTCGCGGACGTAGACGCTATCAGTCGACAGTTCGACATTGCAGCTACGCTTTAGGGCGGCGAGCGCTTCGATCGCGGCCAATAATTCCATACGATTGTTCGTCGTATCGGGTTCGCCGCCCGACAGCTTCTTTACGACATCGCCCCAGCGAAGGACTGCGCCCCATCCACCGGGGCCGGGGTTGCCCTTGCATGCGCCGTCGGTGGCGACAATTACGGTCTTCGCGGTGGCTTCGTTCATAGAGCGAACAGGCCGGCCGCGTCGGCCGCGCTATAACGTAGCAGGCGCGCGAGGAACGGTGAGGGGTCCTTGCGAGTCACAAGTGCATCGGCCGGGGTGTGGACCCAATCATGCGCGCGTGTCAGCAGAAAGCGCAGCGAGGCGCCGCGTGCAAGGAGCGGCAGGGCCGAAATTTCCGCATCCACCAATGTGATCTGGCTAGCGTATCCGCGCATCAATGCCTTGGCCAACGCAGGGTCGCAATGCTTGCCGTCCGCCGAAAAGGCCCACGATGCGTGCGTGATGACAAGATCATAAGCTCGGAAATCGCTGGCAGCGAAATAGAAATCGATGAGCCCCGTAACCCGGTCGCCGAGCATGAGCACATTGTCAGGGAACAGATCGGCATGGATGACATGGGCGGGCAAGTCTGTCGGCCAACGCGCGTCGAGATAGTCGAGTTCGTTATCGACGATCGCCTGCAATCCGGGCAGCACGACGTCGAGATTGCCCGTCGCCTCGGCAACGGAACGCCAATGATCGTGCCCCATGCTATTCTCGCGGGCGCCGGAATATCCTTCCAGCGCCTTGTGCATTGCCCCGAGTGCCGCGCCTGCCGCCTCGCACTGAGCGGGCGTCGGGTGCGTTAGCGAAATGCCGGGAAGGAACTGGATGACACAGGCCGCGCGACCCGAAACCTGCTGGATGGCAGCACCCGTCCGGTCGCGGATCATTGCAGGTACGGGGCAGTTCCGGCTGGCAAGGTGATTCAGAAGATCAACGAAGAAGGGGAGGTCGCCTTCGCGCACCCGCTTTTCGTAAAGCGTCAGGATGAAACGGCCGTCGGTTGTTTCGAGCAGGAAATTGCTGTTCTCGACACCCTCGGCAATGCCCTTGCAGGACACCACGGTGCCGATGTCGTAGCCGGCGACTAGTGCGGCAAGATCGTCAGGTTCGACGTGTGTATAAACTGCCATCAGGCCGAAGCCGGCTCGAGTCCGCGCGGCAGCTTGAAGACCATATTCTCCTCCGCCGTGACGACGACATCCTCGACGATCGGACGCACCGACGCGATGGCGTCGATCACTTCGCGGACCAGCTTCTCGGGAGCGCTGGCGCCCGCGGTTACGCCAAGCGTGGAAATACCATCCAGCCAAGCGGGATCGACGTCGGTGCCGCGCTGGACGAGATGGGCCGGGGTTCCGAGCCGCTCGGCGACCTCGACAAGGCGCAGGCTGTTCGAACTGTTTGGCGCGCCGATTACGATCAGGCGATCGCATTCGCCCGCGATCGCTTTCACCGCTTCCTGTCGGTTCGATGTCGCGTAACAGATATCCTCGCCGCGCGGGCCGGTGATCGCCGGGAAGCGATGCTGAAGTGCCGCGATGATGTCGCGTGTGTCGTCGACCGACAGCGTCGTCTGCGTCAGGAACGTCAGCATCTCGGGATCGGCAGGCGAGAGGGCGGCGACGTCGTCGACCGATTCGACCAATGTCATTGCGCCCTCGGGCAGTTGGCCCAGCGTCCCGATCACTTCGGGGTGCCCGGCGTGCCCGACAAAGACGATGTGGCGTCCGACTTCATACGCTCGTTCGGCCTGACGGTGCACTTTCGACACGAGAGGACAGGTCGCATCGATATAATCAAGGCCGCGCATCTCGGCTTTCGCCGGGACTGCTTTGGGCACGCCGTGGGCGCTGAAAACGACTGGAACGCCGTCGGGAACCTGATCGAGCGATTCGACGAAAATCGCGCCCAGTTCCTTCAGTGAGTCCACGACATAGCGGTTATGGACGATTTCATGCCGGACAAAGACGGGTGCGCCATATTTCTGAAGCGCGAGTTCGACGATACGGATCGCGCGGTCGACTCCGGCGCAAAAACCGCGCGGGGCCGCGACCAAAACCCTGAGTTCTGCCGCTTCGCTTCCGCTTGCGGAGCCGATATGATGGGGTACATTCATCTCGTGGGCGCTCTAGCGCAGCGCCCACCATGCGGTAAAGCCACTTCGCACCGTTGCGCCTTGTTCATCGCGCCGATAAGAAGCGGCGCGCATGAAGCGGGATCAACTGTCCCGACGCATGTCTGTGCGCCTGTTTGGAAAGCCCGTTTATCATGATGTCCATATCGTTTCCGTCGCGTAAGTTTCTGACCGTGCTCTGCGGCACGGCGGCCATGGCGACGGTCGCGGGCTGTGCGAAGGACAATGAAATCGACCTCGCTGGCGGTGTCGGCATCACGTCGACGCGCAGCACCTGCCCGGCGGTCGCCGTGCCGCTGCACACCGGCGACGTCACCCTGTTCGATCCCGCGACGAGCCGTGATGCCCGCGCTGTAGATGTTGTTGCCGCGATCACCAATGTGACCCCGCAGTGCAACGATACCGGTGAGAAAGTCTATCAGCTTGCAAGCTTCGACGTCGTGGCGACGCGCCGCGATGCTGGGCCGGCGCGCACTGTGACCTTGCCCTATTATGGCACCGTGCTGCAGGGCGGGACCGCCGTTATCGCCAAGCGGCTTGGCACTGTGACCGTGAACTTCGCCGAAGGCCAGGTGCGCGGCACGGGACGTGGGCAGGCTTCGGCTTATGTTGATCGCGCCGCGGCTACGCTGCCTGCCGATATCCAGGAGCGCATCACTCGCAAGCGGAAGGCGGGCGATCAGGATGCAGCAGTTGATCCGTTGAGCCTTCCCGAAGTTCGCGCCGCCGTGCAGCGCGCAAGCTTTGAACTGCTTATCGGCTTCCAGCTGACGCAAGAACAGCTCGAATATAACGTCCGACGATAGGATCGCGGCGGCGCTGCGGCGCCGTTCGCCTCTTCACGCCCTGCGCGCCGACCGGTGACGCAGGGCTTTTCGCGTGCGCCAAGCTGCTATAGGGCGCGCGCAAGACTTTTCCTGATCGAAGATAGGCCCAGCCCGTGACCTTATTCAGCCGTTTTTCCGACCATATCGGCGCCGCACTCGATGCGCTCGCCGCCCGCGACGCTCTGCCCGGTGGCCTCGACCGCAGCGCGATCAGCGTCGAGCCGCCGCGCGACCCCGCGCATGGTGATGTCGCCACCAACGCCGCAATGGTGCTTGCCAAGCCTGCGGGGATGAACCCGCGCGCGCTCGCCGACCTGTTGGTGGTCGAACTGGGTGCTCTTGATGAAGTGACGGAAGCGAGCGTTGCCGGTCCGGGCTTTATCAATCTGCGGCTTGTCGATGACAGCTGGCGCGACGAACTGGAGCTGATCTTCAGCGAGAGCGGCGATTATGGTCGCTCCACGATGGGGCAGGGACGCCGCGTCAATGTCGAATATGTGTCGGCGAACCCGACCGGCCCGATGCACGTCGGCCATTGCCGTGGCGCGGTCGTCGGCGACGCACTTGCGGCGCTGCTCGAATTTGCCGGGCACGAAGTCATCCGCGAATATTATGTCAACGACGCGGGCGGACAAGTCGATGTGCTCGCCCGCTCGGTGCATATGCGGTATCGCGAAGCGCTTGGCGAAGATATCGGCGCGATCCCAGAGGGGCTTTATCCGGGCGACTATCTGATGCCGGTCGCGGACAAGTTGGCGGTCGAATATGGTGACCGCTTTGTCGGCGCGCCTGAAAGCGCGTGGCTCGGCTTGTTCCGCGCCGAGGCGGTCAGCGCGATGATGGACATGATCCGTGCCGACCTCGCCAAGCTTGGCATTCATCATGACCTTTTCTCGTCGGAAGCCGAATTGCAGGCCGAAGGCAAACCCGCTGCGGCCGAAAAATGGCTTCGCGACAATGACCTTGTCTATGACGGCGTACTCGAAGCGCCCAAGGGCGAAACCCCCGAAGATTGGGAACCCGTCGAGCTGCCGCTGTTCCGTTCGACGCGGTTCGGCGACGATCAAGACCGCCCGATCAAGAAGTCGGACGGGAGCTGGACATATTTCGGCGCCGATCTCGCTTATCATTTCCAGAAGAGCCAGAATGCCGACGAACTGATCGACATCTGGGGCGCCGACCATGCCGGCACGGTCAAGCGGATCAAGGCCGCTGTCGCGGCGCTGACCGGCGGCACGACGCGCTTCGACGTCAAGCTGGTCCAGATGGTCCGTCTGCTCAAAAATGGCGAGCCGTTCAAAATGTCGAAGCGCGCGGGCAATTTCGTCACGCTCGCCGATGTGGTCGACGAGGTCGGCAAGGATGCCGTCCGCTTCACCATGCTGACGCGGAAAGCTGATGCCCAGATGGACTTCGATTTTGCGAAAGTCGTCGAAGCTTCGCGCGATAATCCTGTATGGTATCTTCAATATGCCAATGCGCGGATCTCGCGGCTGCGCAAAAAAGCGGCCGATGCTGGGATCGATCTGCCAGCGCCCGCGCCGCAGCGGCTCAACGCGCACGAACTCGGACTGGTCAAATTGCTCGCGCAGTTCCCCCGGATCGTCGAATCGGCGGCATCAGCACGCGAGCCGCACCGCATTGCCTTTTACCTTGCCGACGTCGCGGCGGCTTTCCATGCTTGGTATAATCTCGGCAACGATGATCCCAGCTTACGCATCGTTCTCGACAATGACCCCGAAATGACCGCGACGCGCCTTTATTTGGCCGACGGAATCGGGCAGGTTATCCGCAACGGGCTGCACCTGATGGGGGTTGAGGCGCTCGAGGAGATGGTTTGATGGCGGGGGACAAGAACATCGAGCAGGCCGACGCCGGTTTTGGGCTTGGCGAAGAAGATCGTCTGCCCTGGCTCGAAGCCGCAGATGGTTTCGAGGAAGATGGTGAGGTTTCTCCGGCTCGCTTGTTGATGATGGTGTTCGGCGGCCTGCTGCTGATCGCCGCCGCGCTTGGCGGCCTGTGGTGGATCCAGAACGGCGGATCGCGCGGTAATGGCGAACTGATCGCTGCTCAGGAAGGCAATTACAAGGTTCCGCCCAAGAATGACGGGGCAAAGATGTTCGAGGGTGAAGGCGATGCAAGCTTCTCGGCTAGCGAGGGCGCCGAGCCTGAGGGCAAGGTCGATCCGAGCCGCATGCCCGAAGAGCCCGCTGTGACCCCGCAGGAACGCGAAGCTGCAACTGCCAAGGCGGCAGCCGACAAGGCCGCAGCGGCCAATGCGAGAGCTGCTGCTGCGCAGACTGCACCCGGCGACAAGGCAAAATCCAAGCCCGTCGTGCCAGTGGTGAAGGTTGCCGAAACGGAAGATAAGGCGGCACCGCCCACTTCGGGGTCGGCAATGATCCAGCTCGGCGCGTTTAGTAGCGACGCCGCGGCAGCGAAGGCGTGGACCAATATGTCGAAGCGTTTTGCCTATCTGGCCGACCTCAACAAATCGGTTTCGCCCGCAAAAGTAGGCAACGGAACGGTATATCGCTTGCGCGTTTCGACAGGAACAGCTGCCAACGCCGTAAATTTGTGCGGTAAATTGCGCGTCGCCGGTGAAAATTGCGTCGTCGTTCGCTGATTCGCCCCGCTTGGCCGCAGACTCCGTTGGTGCAATCCTGTCGCTATGGCATGATGCTCGCCCTACCTGCCGCGTGAGGGAGCGGCAGCCGATGGAGATTGACGCACGATGATACCTGCGATTTTCGGCCTGTCGGGCCTCACCCTCACCGCCGATGAGCGTGCCTTCTTTCGCGACAGCGATCCGGCGGGTTATATATTGTTCGGCCGAAACGTTGAAAATCGCGAGCAGGTGCGGCGCCTGACCGACGAGCTACGCAGCCTCGATGGACGCGAAACGCTCCCGATCTTGATCGATCAGGAAGGCGGGAGGGTCGCGCGGATGAAATCGCCCGAATGGCCCAATTTTCCCAGCGGTGCGGCGTTTGATGATCTGTATGAACGCGCGCCAGCGAGTGCGATCGAGGCGGCTCGCCTCAATGCGATGGCGCTTGCCGCAATGCTGTCCGAAGTCGGTATCAACGTCGATTGTCTGCCGTTGCTCGATGTCCGTCAGCCCGGTGCAAGCGACATCATCGGCGATCGCGCGCTGGGTAGCGAGCCGATGCGCGTTGCTGCACTCGGTCGCGCGATCCTCAGCGGGTTGCAAGACGGCGGCGTCGTCGGGATCGTCAAGCATATCCCCGGGCACGGGCGCGCCTTGCTCGATTCGCATAAGGAATTGCCCGTCGTCGATGCGCTCGACCGCGATCTCCAGACTGATCTAGCGCCTTTTGCAGCGCTGCGCGACGCAGCGATGGCGATGACCTGCCATGTCGTCTTTACCGCTTGGGACGCCGAACGCCCGGCAACGCTTTCGCCGATCATCATCGATAGCGTCATCCGCCAGCGCATTGGTTTCCATGGCCTGTTGATGAGCGACGACCTCGATATGGAAGCTTTGTCGGGCGATGTTCCCTCGCGTGCCGCCGCCGCCGTTGCCGCCGGGTGCGACATTGCACTCAACTGCTGGGGCAAGATGGACGACATGATTGGCATCGCCAACTCGCTCGATCCGATCAGCACGGTTTCGCGTGCGCGCCTCGAAGGTGCGATGGACCGAATATCGGGACATGGCGACGATCGCCCCTTCGCAACGCTCGTCGATCAGCGCGACGCGCTGCTCGCGATCGCCTGAGCAGGCGATGGAAGAGCTGCCGCTCGACTTCGAGATTGTACCGGCAGCGCCCGAACGCGACGATGCATTTCAGCTCTCGCTAGAAAGCTGGGAAGGACCGCTCGATCTGTTGCTTGCGCTCGCGCGCAATCAGAAGGTCGACCTCAAGCAGATTTCCATTCTCGCGCTCGTCGAACAATATCTGACCTTCATCGCCGAGGCGCGCGAACTGAAGCTGGAGGTCGCGGCCGATTATCTCGTGATGGCGGCGTGGCTCGCTTATCTGAAATCGGCGCTGCTGCTGCCCAAGGATCCGTTCGAGGACCCGTCACCCGACGAACTTGCGCTGCGTCTGCAACTGCGCTTGCAGCGTCTGGCCGCGATGCGCGAAGCCGCCGCGCGCTTGCTTGCGCGCGATCGAGTAGGCCGCGACGTGTTCCTCCGCGCAAAACCCGAGGGGCTGCGCGATATCAAAGTGCGCCGATGGGACGCCAGCCTCTACGATCTTCTCGCGGCTTATGGGCAGGTCAAGCTGCGTAGCGAGCCGGTAGTTCATATGGTGTCGCGGCGCCCTGTGGTTACCCTCGACGCTGCGCTTCAACATCTCCAGCGGATGATCGGGGTCAAACTCGACTGGGCCGAATTGGCCGATTTTCTGCCATCGGACTATGTCGGTCCGCTCCGCCGCTCGGCTATCGCGTCGAGTTTTGTGGCGGCGCTTGAACTGGCACGACAAGGCCGCATCGATTTGAAGCAGGAAGGGGCGTTCGAACCTCTTTATCTGAAGGCCGCTCAAATGGGACACCGACCCGCATGATCGACGATCTGGAACGCGCCATCGAGGCCATGCTATTTGCGAGTGACGAGCCGCTCGATCCGCGGCAAGTTGCCGGTAGGCTCGGCGGCGAAATGACGCCGGGCGAAGTTCGCGCGATTATTGCCGCAATAGCGGCGCGGCATGACGGAAGCGGTATCGAGCTCGTCGAGCGCGGCGGGCATTGGCATTTTCAGACACCCGCCGATCTGGCGCATTTGCTGCGCCGCGAACGCGATGATCCGCGCAAACTGTCGCGTGCAGCCGCCGAGGTCCTCGCGATCATAGCCTATCATGAGCCCGTGAGTCGCGCCGAGATCGAGGCGATCCGCGGGGTCCAGACTTCAAAGGGCACGCTTGATGTGCTGATGGAAGCCGAATGGGTCGCTCCCGCCGGGCGGCGGGAGGTTCCGGGGCGCCCGCTAATTTACAAGACGACCGACGTTTTCCTGCAACATTTCGGCCTCACGAGCCGCAAGGACTTGCCGGGCGTCGATGATTTGCGCGCGGCAGGGCTGCTCGATCCGGTCGACCTCGCTTTTGAAGAGGCAATGGACGAGCAGGACCTAGTAAAAGATGGCGAAGAGGCTTAGATGACGGCCTCAAGGAGAATTTAAGATGGGTAGCTTCAGCATCTGGCACTGGCTCGTGGTCGGGATTCTCGTCCTGCTGCTGTTCGGCAAGGGCCGTTTTTCGGACATGATGGGCGATGTCGCCAAGGGCATCAAAAGCTTCAAGAAGGGCATGTCGGAAGACGACGCGCCGACGCCCGCTCCCAAGCATATCGAGGGCCAGCGCGCGCCCGATGCTGCTGCTCCGATCCCGACCCCGACCGCCGAGCACGACAAGCTCTGATCGCCGTCCGATTGCGGGGGAAGTTTTAGGTCATGTTTGACGTCGCGCCCACCGAGTTGCTGCTCGTCGTGGTGGTGGCCCTTGTGGTTATCGGCCCCAAGGACCTTCCCAAGGCGATGCGCTTTGTCGGGAAATGGATGGCCAAGGCGCGCGGTATGGCGCGCCATTTCCGGTCGGGGCTCGACACGATGATGCGCGAAGCCGAACTCGAAGAACTCGAAAAGCAGTGGCGCGAGCAGAATGACGCGATCATGCGCGAGTTCCCGCGCATCGACGATATCGGCACGTCAAACGCGGCATCGTCGACGCCTGCGCAAAAGACTGAGCCTGCGACCGACGCCGAGGTTGACGAAGCAGCCGCTGCGACGCCGTCCGAAACGCATGCGATTCCGCCAAAGGACGGTCCGCTGCCATGAGCGCAGAGATTCCGGTGGCCAATGGCGACGAAGATGGCGCTGGCGGCAAGATGCCGATGCTCGATCATCTGATCGAATTGCGATCGCGCCTGCTTAAATCACTGCTCGCGATCGGCTTGGCGTTTGGCGTCTGCCTTTATTATGCGAAGCCGATTTTCGGGATTCTCGTCCAGCCGCTCGTTCGAGCAGGGCAGGGGAAGCTGATCTATACGCAGCTGTTCGAAGCGTTTTTCGTCGAGATCAAAGTCGCGCTGTTCGCGGCAATGATGATCGCCTTTCCGGTGATCGCGAACCAACTGTGGAAATTCGTCGCGCCGGGCCTGTTCAAACAGGAAAAGCGTGCGCTTCTGCCCTTTTTGCTTGCGACGCCGATCCTGTTCACGATCGGCGCCAGCTTCGCCTATTTCATCACCATCCCGATCGCGCTCAAATTCCTGCTCGGTTATCAGGGTAATGTCGGCGGGATCACGCAAGAGGCACTGCCCACCGTCGGCAATTATCTGAGCTTCACGATGCAGTTCATCATGGCGTTCGGCATCGCGTTTTTGCTGCCGATCCTGCTGATGCTCATTGAGCGGTCGGGCCTGGTGACGCGCGAGCAGCTGGTTTCTGCGCGACGCTATATGATCGTCGCCGCTTTTGCGATCGCCGCGGTGTTCACGCCGCCCGATATCTTGAGCCAGCTCCTGCTCGCGGTGCCGCTGGTGTTCCTGTATGAAATGTCGCTGCTTGCGATCTGGTTTACGCAGCGCCGACGCAAAACAGGCGCCGAAGAGGCGCCTGTCGAGCCTCTCGAAGAGGCCTAGGGTAAGTTAATCTCAGTCCCGATTAGTCGATAGCATCGCTGCCGGCTTGGCCGACAGATTCGATGTCGCGACCGGCACCCTTTACCGTGTTGCAGCCAGCGACCAGAAAGCTTGCCATCAGGGCGAGAAGGATTGCGCGGTAACTCGTCATAATTCTACCTCTCAGGATAAGTTGCAAAATGGCCCGGCACGCTTCGAGGGGGGGGAGGGAATGCGGGCCGGGCCAATGTTGCTGAGCAGCGCTGCGGGGGGGCGATGACCGCTGCTCGAATGGAAAACGACCGAAATGTTCGATAAGTTCCCAAAAAAAATCGCTTCAATGCATTTTTTTTGGAAGTTTTTTGAATCGATTTGATTTCAGATACTTATCTTAGAGGATTGTGAGCCCGCTGAGCACCGCGAGGCCAAGAAAGGCCAGAAAGCCCATGGAATCGGTCGTCATCGTCACGAAAATCGAACTCGCGACCGCGGGGTCCTGATCGAGCCGATCGAGAAGAAGAGGGATGGCGACACCCGCGACACCCGCAACAAAGATGTTTACGACCATCGCCGCGGCAATAACGACGCCGAGCAGCGGATTGCTGAACCAAAGCGCCGTAGCGGTACCAGCAATCAGCGCGATGGTCCCGCCGTTGAGCAGCGCGATCTTCATCTCGCGCATTATGGCGCGCCAACTGTTCGAATCTGTCAGCTGGTTCATTGCAAGCGCGCGCACCGTGACCGCCAGCGTCTGCGTCCCGGCGTTGCCGCCGACGCCTGCAACGATCGGCATCAGCGCGGCGAGCGCGACCATATGCTCGATCGCGCCGCCGAAGAATCCGACGATGGATGACGCGAGCAATGCTGTGCCGAGATTGGCGATCAGCCAGCGGACCCGCGCGCTGTAGGTTTCGCGGATGGGCTCGTTGATGTCGCCGTCGCCCGCGCCTGAAAGGCGGAGGATATCTTCGCCTGCCTCTTCCTGAATGATATGCACGACGTCATCGACGGTGATCATCCCAACGAGACGGCCCGACCGGTCGATGACCGCGGCCGATATCAGCGCATATTTCTGGAAACGCAGCGCCACTTCTTCCTGATCCATGTCGACCGGGATCAGCGTCTGTTCGCGCTTCATCACGTCGCTGATCGGGATATCGCGTGGGGTACGGAGGATCCAGCTCAGCTGGCAGGTGCCGACGGGGCGGTGCATCGGATCGACGACATAGATTTCCCAGAAATCGGTCGTCATGTTGACGTCTTCGCGCAGCCGGTCGATGACGTCGCCGACGGTCACATGTTCGGGAACCGCGACAAGGTCGCGCTGCATCAGGCGACCGGCGGATTCCTCGGGGAAGGAGAGAGCGTCCTCGATCGCGGCGCGATCTTCGGGCTCCATCGCGTCGAGCACGGCTTGCTGCTCGTCGGCTTCCATATCCTCGATGATCGCGACGGCATCGTCGGTATCGAGTTCGGCTGCGAGTTCGGCGACCTGTTCGGGCGCGAGAAGATCAATCAGTTCTTCGCGAACATAATCGTTCATTTCCGCCAGAACGTCGGCGGACAGCATGTCGCCCAGCACGGCCGCAAGCATCGGGCGCTCATCGCTGCGCGCCAGCTCGAACAAATCGGCGATATCGGCAGGATGAAGGCGGCCGATCCGCTCGCGCGCGGCTTCCCCTTCGCCGGCTTCGGCAAGCTCGAGAACGTCGCGGACGAACTGCGGCCTCAGCCGGTCATCCTCGTCGAGCTCGGTCTCGGTTTCTCGAATCGGCGGTTCGCGGTCGCGATCGTCGACGATCGTGATGTCCTCGGGCGGGAGGGAATCTTCGCGTTTATCCATCGCGCGGTCCTCCCTTCAATTGTGCGGCGCTGGTCGCCGGCGGGCCGGTTCTTGCCCTAGTGCCGACGCTGCAAGATGGCAACGCCGGGGAGGCCGACTGGCGCATTTAATGCGTGGCTTTGGCGGCGCGTCCGGCTATGGGACCGCCAACTTTAATAGGCAGGAGTCCTCTTATGTCCGATACTCTCACGCTTTCGCTGTCGACCGGCGACGTTGTCATCCGTCTGCGTCCCGACCTTGCACCGCTGCATGTCGAGCGCATCAAGAGCCTCGCAGGCGAAGGCTTTTACGACGGTGTCGTTTTCCACCGTGTGATCCCGGGCTTCATGGCGCAGGGCGGTGATCCGACGGGTACCGGCATGGGCGGCAGCCAGCTTCCCGACTTGCCGCAGGAATTCAACAGCGAGCCGCATGTTCGCGGCGTCTGCTCGATGGCGCGCTCGCAGAACCCGAACAGCGCGAACAGCCAGTTCTTCATCTGCTTCGACGACGCGGGCTTCCTCGATAAGCAATACACCGTCTGGGGCGAAGTGATCGAAGGCATGGAAAATGTCGACGCGCTGCCCAAGGGCGAGCCGCCGCGCGAACCCGGCAAGATCGTCAAAGCGACGGTTGGCTGACCCAGGAAAGTCCCCGCTTCGGCGGGGATTTTTTTTGACCTATTCGCCGATGAAGCCGTTGAGTCGTTCGCAGGCGGCGATCCAGTCCTGCTTGAACTCCTGCACGACCTGCCCGGCGCCCATCGCCTCGTTCATGAGGCCGACGCCCTGACCGACCCAATAAGTTGCGAGCGCCTTTGCGCCTTCGTGGCCGCCCTCGGACAATTTATCGACCTTGCGCAGCGCGGGTTCGCTGACCAGTGACTGGAGCGGCATCGGGAGCGGCTTTGGCGCGCCCTCGGCTTCCCATGCATCGGTCCATGGCGAGCGAAGCTGGCGTGACGGTTTGCCAGTGCGGCTTTTCGAACGGACCGTGTCGCGCGACGTCGCCGCGAGCATTTTTTCCTTCACCACCGGATTGGTTTCGGCTTCGGACGTGGTCAACCAGACCGATCCGGTCCAGGCGCCGTGCGCGCCCATCGCCATCGCTGCGGCCATTTGACGGCCCGTGACAATGCCGCCCGCCGCGAGGATCGGCGTGGTCGCGCCGACGGCTTCGACGGCTGCCGCAACCTCGGGGACGAGCACCATCGTCGCGACCTCGCCGCAATGGCCGCCAGCTTCGCCGCCTGCAACGACAAGGATATCGACTCCTGCGCGGACCTGCGTCAGCGCGTGATCGCGCGTTCCGACCAGCGCCGCGACGGGCACATTGTGGCGCTTGCCGAGTTCGAGCATCAACGGCGGCGGAACGCCGAGCGCGTTGGCGATCAGCGCGATCGGGTGACGGAAAGCCACTTCGAGCAGCTTGGCGGCGCCCTCGGCGTGCATATTATCCCCGAAGCTCTGTCGACCCTCCATCGCCTCGGACAGGCCGGTTGAATCGACGCCATGTTTTTCCAGCAGGTCCGCGGCGAAGTTCAGATGGGTGTCGGAAACCTTCGCGCTGTTCGACGAGGGCGCTTCGCCCTTGCCGACAAAGCTATTGGGTACGATCAGATCGACGCCATAGGGGCGACCGCCAATTTGCTCGTCGATCCACGCCAGCTCTTCCTCCAGCCGTTCGGGGGGGAGGGACGCGGCGCCAAACACGCCCATTCCGCCCGCTTTCGATACGGCAACGACGACGTCGCGGCAGTGCGAAAAGGCGAGCAGGGGGAATTCGATGCCGAGCATGGCGCAGATGGGCGATTGCATTGGTACCTCTCCATTTCGTTATTTGCACCCATGTCAGCGGTAGTTGACGTAAACGTCAAGTTGATTTGCTGGGCGGGCGGATTATCGCGGTTCGCATGACCATTTTCACATTGCCCAACTTCGACCTTGATGCCTTCGTTCGCGCCACTTTGGCCGAGGATCTGGGGGCGGGCGGGGATATCACGTCAATGGCGACCATTCCCGCCGACGCGCGCTTTGGCGGCGTAATGGACAGCCGCGATGCGATCATCGTCGCCGGGCTGCCGATCGCCGAACGTTTCTTTCGTGCGCTCGAACCTGCCATGGAGATCGAGATTCTTATCGAGGAGGGCGCAAAGGTTGCGTCCGGAAGCGACCTGTTGCGTCTGTCAGGCAATGCGCGCGCCATGCTGACGGCGGAACGATCGGCTCTCAACACGGTGCAGCATCTGTCGGGAATCGCGACGATGACGCGGCAATATGTCGACGCGCTTGCCGGGACGGGCGCGACGTTGCTGGATACGCGCAAGACGATTCCCGGCCTGCGCGTGCTGGAGAAATATGCGACGCGCATGGGCGGCGCGACGAACCACCGCATGGGCCTGTGGGACGCAGCGATGATCAAGGATAATCATGTCGCAGTCGCCGGCTCGGTCGAGGAAGCGGTGCGGCGTGCGGTCGATGCAGGAATCGCGAGCGTCATCGTCGAAGTCGACCGGGTGGCGCAGATCGAACCCGCGCTGAAGGCGGGTGCCACCCACTTGCTCCTCGACAATATGGACCTGGACGACCTGCGCGCCTCGGTCGCGATCGTTGGCGGCACAGTTCCCACCGAGGCGTCGGGGGGCGTGAGGCTCGACACGATCCGCGCGATCGGCGGGACGGGCGTCACCTATGTGTCGGTTGGACGCTTGACCCAATCGGCCCCCGCGGCCGACATTGGGCTCGATTTTGCGCTGGTCTGAGGGTCAATCCGTCGCGTCCACGAAGGCGGGGGCCGTTGTGGGCGTAGCGCAAGGTTGCCAGTCGCTGGGGAAACGGTTGCGGTTGGGCATAATGGGGGCCGCAATATTGGCTCCTGTTGCAGCGCAGGCACAGGCGTCCGCCTGCAAGATTCCCGATCGCATCGCGGTCCCGCGCCTTGAACAGCCGCGCCGCGACGAAGCCGTCCGCAAGCCCGCCACGACCGGTTATTTGCTGAGCATGAGCTGGTCGCCTCAGCATTGTGCCGGTGGTCGCAACCCCCGCGATCCGCGTGACCGTTTCCAATGTTCGGGAGAAAATGGCCGTTTCGGCTGGGTGCTCCACGGCCTTTGGCCCGAAACTGACAATCCCGGCTATCCGCAATGGTGCCGCCCGGCGAAGATTGTCCCGCAGCCCGTGCTGCGCCAGCATTTGTGCATGACGCCATCGGCGCAGTTGCTCCAGCACGAATGGGCAAAGCATGGCACCTGCATGAGCCCGAACCCAGCCGCCTATTTTCGGTCGGCCGAAATCTTGTTCCGGGCGGTGCGTTTTCCCGACATGAAGACGCTGGCGCGAAAGCCGCAGACCGCTGCGACTATTCGCCGCGCTTTTGCGGCGGTCAATCCGGGGGTTAAGCCGACAATGATTGCGGTGTCGGTCGACAAGCAGGGATGGCTGAGCGAAGTGCGCCTATGCCTCGGCGCGCGGATGAAACCCGCACAGTGCAAGCCGTTCCAGACCGGAACCAGAGACGGCCGCACTGTACGAATTGCGCCGATCCCGCCGAGTTAAGCTCTGCGCCGCAAAACGTCCCGTCGCGGGACGCCGCCGCGTTAACACTCTTTTAACCTTATCGACTCGTTAAGGCCGTCCTAGCTTCGGGTTTATGGACTCGAACGATCATATCGACATTCGCAGCCGTATCCGCGCCTATGGCGCACGGCAGTTGGTCATCGCGCGGTTGCGCGCCCCCGCCGACTGGCAAGGTGAATTGCGGACCGCGCTCGCGGCGCATCGTCAACCCGTGACAATATTCTCGGGCAGCGACCTTCGGCTGTTTCTTCAGAGTTTCGCGGTCTTCTTTACCGCGACGGTGATGTTCCTGATCTAATCGCAGGCTTTATGCAGGCGCCACGCAAGCACCGCTGACCCGAGGCACATTGCGGCGACCATCAGCAGCGTGTCGTCGATGGTCAGGCCGAGGCCAATCAGCACGCTCAGCAACAGCGTCGCTGCAACCATGAAACCCGAATTGACGATATTGTTCGCAGCGACCGTGCGTGCGGTCTGCGACTTGGCGACAGTCGTCGTCAGGAAGGCGTAGAGCGGAACGACGAACATCCCGCCTGCGACGGCGATTCCGAAAAGATCGACGATGATGCGGTCGCCGGTGCCGAGCGAAAGAAATTCGCGCCAGTCCATCAAGCTGCCGTCGAGATGCTTCCAGCCGCCGACGACCCACCAGAGGTCGAGCACGAACAGCCCCATGACGATGACCGAGCCGGGCGAATAACGCGCCGAAACATGGCCCTTGAGCAAGCGGTTGACGATGATCGAGCCGACGGCAACGCCGACCGAGAAAATCGCGGTGAACAAGGTGGCGACGGTCTTGTCGGCGCCGAGCGTATCCTTGACGAGCGGCGGAAACTGCGCCGCCAAAATCGCTGCGATCGCCCAGAAAAAACTGATCGACACAATGGCCAGAAACAGCCGCGGGATATGCATCGTCGAATTGACGAGGCGCCATGACGACCGGAATACATTATGGTCGATGACCAGTCCTGCGGCGTCGGTCTCGGGCGGCGCTGCCGGAACGAAACTGGCGGTCAAGCGGCCAATGATCGCGACGGCAATAATGCCAAGCACGGCGATGTGCGGGGAGATCAAACCGCCCGCAATCGTTCCGCCCAGAATGGCGATGTAGGTTCCAGCCTCGACCCAGCCGGTGCCAGCGAGAACCTCGTCATCCTCCAGGTGCTGCGGGAGAATCGCATATTTGATCGGGCCGAAAAAGGTCGAATGCGTCCCCATCGCGAACAATGCGAGCAGCATCAGGGGCACATTGTGCATCCATATGCCGGCGCCGCCGACCACCATGATGGCGATTTCTGCCGTCTTGATGATCCGGATCATTTTCGTCTTGTCGGTGCTGTCGGCAAGCTGGCCGGCGAGCGCTGAGAAGAGGAAGAACGGCAGGATGAACAGTCCGCCGACCAAGGCATTGAACCATGCGACTTCGGCGGGCTTGGTGTAGATCGCGTAGGTCGCGAGCACGACCACCGACATTTTGTAGAAATTGTCGTTGAACGCGTTGAGGAACTGCGTCGTGAACAGGGGAAGGAACCGGCGTTGCTTCATCAGCGCACAGGAACCGGTCATTGAAAATCCACTTTTGTAACCCGACATCCGGCCAGTGCCGGAGCGATGAGGCAATATTGTGGTCGCCCGGGCGACTTATCGGTTAGGGCTTGCGGGGTCAAAGCCGATTTTGGGTCCCTCATTGGAACGGATACGCCGACAGGGATCATGCTGAGACTTCCGAACATCCTGACATTATCGCGCATCCTGGCGGTGCCCATTCTGCTTTTCCTCTGGTGGCC
>JAURVS010000096.1 GCA_030655355.1 Sphingopyxis sp. | reverse complement strand
GGTTAGGGCGTTGCCCAACGAAACCTGAAGGAAATATCCGCCATGCGTCTTGTGATGATTACCTTGCTGGTCGCTGCCGGCGCAGCGGTGCCGATCCCGTCACCCGCGCGTACCCCCGCGGCGTTCGAGGGCGCGTGGATGGATTGCCAGACATGGCGGGGGGCGGAAATATGCGAATATACGCTTCTCGCGCAGCGCGGCGACCGGGTCTGTGGTCTTCAGCGTTATTTCGCCACCAACAGCTATTATGAGCAAAGGTTCGTCGGAGCAGTGAAGGCAAATGTCGCGCATATCGAAAAGATCTGCGGCGATCCGGGTTCGGAAACCGACACCTATTGCGCAGGACGCGCGCCGGAGGGTGCTCAAAAGGTCGGTTGGGGAAGCTCGAACGAAAAGCTTCTTCTGTGCAATGGCCGGCTGCTCAGTGCTTCAGGCGGCGCAACCTCAGACTGCGCCGGAACTACGAAGCAATCAGGAATGCCAAAAGTGCGAACATTGGGCAATCAGGCGCCCGATGCTGACGAGCAGGCCTGGCTGAAGTCATGCGCAGCGGGCGCCGACTAGGTCCTCGGCTAGATGGTTTCGATCGACCCGATGCCATATGGCGCCAGCGCCGCAAGCGGCGGCGGCGGTCGATCGTCGCTCCGCGTGAAAACGGCGATGCCCGGAGGCGCGACTTCGGGCCAGCGCTGCCCCCTGGTCAGCGCCACGATGCGGCGGGCGATGCCCTCGGCGCCGTCGATCAGCCGGACATTCGGACCCGCCGCCGCCTGCAACTCATCGCACAGCAACGGGAAATGCGTGCAGGCAAGGACGATGACGTCGAGCGCGTCGCCGCCGGGTTGATCGCACAAACCCGCGATCGCCCGAGCGATCACATCGGGATCGATCGTCGCACCACGCAGCTTGGCTTCTGCGCCCGTTACGAGGCCGGGGCTGCCGTGGCGCAGCACCGTCTTCCCGTTTGCGAACTTCGCGCTCAGATCATCGACATAGGGTTGCCGCACGGTCGCTTCGGTACCGAGCACGCCGATGACCCCGCTTTTCGTCATCTCGGCGGCAGGCTTGATTGCGGGGACGGTGCCGACGATCGGCAAGTCGAGCGCGGCACGAACATGCGCGAGCGCGATCGTCGAAGCGGTGTTGCACGCGATGACGGCGAGGCGCGGCTGATAGCGTTCGACGAGCCGCCCGAGCAATGCGGGCACACGCGCCGAAAGTTCGGCCTCGCTTTTCTGACCATAGGGCAGTCCGGCATAATCGGCGGCGTAGACGATCGGGGCGGTCGGTAACAGCACGCGCGTTGGGCCAAGGACGGTGAGGCCGCCAAGGCCGCTGTCGAAAAAAAGGATGGGCGCGTCGGGGGCAGGGGCGTGCATGGGCTTCGCGTAGCAGTGCGAAGGGCGGCACTCAATCGTCACCGTGGCGTGGATAAAGGTCCGAGCGGCGAGTAGGTCCATTTTGGTAACCAACAATCTCGAATCCATTGATTGCATCGGCCAACATCGCCACACTGGCTTTGAACGATACGGGGATTTTCATGACGATATTTTTGCTGATCGCTGCCGGATATCTGCTCGGTTCGATCCCCTTCGGTGTCATACTGACGCGTCTCTTCGGTGCGGGCGATCTGCGGCAGATCGGGTCGGGCAATATCGGCGCGACCAATGTATTGCGCACCGGGCGCAAGGGGCTGGCGGCGGCGACGCTGATCCTCGACGGCGCGAAGGGTGCGGTCGCGGTGCTGCTCGCGCGCCATTTTGCGCCCGAGTTGGGTCAGGATGGCGCGATGATCGCGGGCGCCGCGGCGATGATCGGCCATTGCTACCCCGTCTGGCTCAAGTTCCGCGGCGGGAAAGGGGTCGCCACCCTGCTCGGCCTTGCGCTCGCGCTCGCATGGCCGATCGGGGTGATTTTCGCTTTGGTGTGGTTGGGCACGGTCCTGCTGCTGCGCATTTCGTCGCTCGGCGGGATGCTCGGCGCGATTGCGGCCCCGATTGCTGCTTTGGCGCTGGGCTATCCGATTTATGCGATAGGGCTCGCCGGACTGGCGGTGATCGTCTTGTGGCGCCACCGCGAAAACATCGCGCGGCTGCGCGCCGGAACCGAACCGCGGATCGGGGGAAAGAAAGATCCCGCGTGACGCACGCCGAACGGCTGGCACGGCTGCGGTTGATCCGCACGCCGCATGTCGGCCCGGTGAGCTGGCATCAATTGATGCTGCGTTTCGGAACGGGCGAAGCGGCGCTCGATGCGCTGCCTGGTCTGGTGCTGCGCGGCGGAGCGGGAAAGGTGCGGATCGCATCGCCCGAAATGGCCGAACGCGAGTTTGATCGCGCGGCGGCGCTCGGCGCGCGCCATATCTTCAGCGACGAGGATGATTATTCGGGGCTGCTGCGCGAAGTCGAAGGCGCACCACCCGTCGTCGTTGTGCGCGGCGATGCCGGGATGCTGCGCCGGCCTTGTATCGCGATCGTTGGCGCACGCAACGCCTCGGCGATCGCCTGCCGCTTCGCGCGGCAGATTGCCGCCGATCTGGCGGCGCGCGACATCACGGTCGTCAGCGGGCTCGCCCGCGGGGTCGACACGGCGGCGCATATCGGCGCACTCGGCGGATCGACGGTCGGGGTGATCGCTAGCGGGATCGACATCGCTTACCCGCCCGAAAATACCGACCTGCAGGAAAGAATCGCGCGCGATCAGTTGCTGATCGCGGAACAGCCGCCGGGCACCGAACCGCTCGCGCGCCATTTTCCGTCGCGCAACCGGATCATTGCCGGGCTGTCGCAGGGGACGTTGGTAATCGAAGCAGCGCCGAAATCCGGGTCGCTGATCACGGCGCGACGCGCGGGCGATTATGGGCGCGAAGTGATGGCAGTTCCGGGATCGCCGCTCGATCCGCGCGCCCAGGGTTGCAACATGCTGATCCGCGAAGGCGCAACCTTGATACAGACGGTTGAAGACGTGCTGGAAGCCGTGGGCCCGATCGACGCCCGAATGGTTCGCGAGCCCGTCCGTCATTACTCCGCCGCTCCACAACTAACGGATGCAGGCGACGGCGACCGCAGACTGGTTATCGAGCTGCTGGGACCGACGCCGGTGGCGGTCGATGAACTGGTGCGGCAGTCGGGACAGGCGACTGCCACGGTGCAACTTATGCTGCTTGAGCTGGAACTTGCCGGGCGCGTGCAGCGCCACGCGGGCGGTAAAGTTTCGCTCATGTGACTGGCCGCACAGCGGCGTAAGTTCGGGCAATCTAACAGTTCGTCTCGGTTCAGCCACGGTTCAGTGGCTGATCGCCAGCTTAATGATATTGTATCACATAGTGGGGAGTTTGATGATGCGAAGCCGTTACCTGACAGGCGTTACAATGTTCGCGGTGCTCGCATCGACATCTACACCTGTTCCACTTGCCATGGCGCATAGCAAGGTCGCTCCGGACCAAAGCTTTTGTCGCAATGCAGCGCCTTTGCCACAGCTTGACCCGGAGGTCCGTCCGCAACCGCAACAGACCAGCGGCGGTTTGAAGACGACAGGAGGCAGCAAGCGCGACCGCGCAGAGACGATGGCCATCGAACCCGCGCTGCCTCCGCCACCGCCACCGCCGCCACCACCGCCGCCGCCACCACCGATGGCACCACCGGCGCCACCATATGCCGACGAAGCGGCGGATGTTGTGGTGACGGGATCGAGTATTGCGCCAGCGCCAGCGGCCAGCAGCGCCGACGGATATGCCGGTGAGAGCTCGGCGAAGTCGGTCGTTCCGGGATCATCGGCGGACTCGCGTCTGCCGTCGCCGCCGCGCCCCTATCCGCGCCCGCAGCCGCAACCGCAGTCGGGCATATTGACCGCGGGCGAGCATGACGATCTGCTCAATCCCGAACTTTACGCCTCTTATGTCAGTCGCAGCGGCGATCTGGGGCAAGAGGTCCGGAACCTGCCGCGCGTCGACACGACGCGGGTCGTGACTGTGAAGGTCAACGACCGGAGCGGCCAGCCGATCCCCTTCGCCGACGTCGTCGTGACGTGCAGCGACGGCAACAGCATCACGATGGCGACGCAAGCCGACGGCAGCGCCGTCTTTTTCCCCGGCCTCGACCGGCTGAGCGAGCGCATCACGGTATCGGCGCGAAAGGCGGGCCGCACGATCGCCGATGCTCGGCCCGTCCTTGTCGCTGATGCAGCGGGTGGCCAGCTCGTAGGGCTGACGGCGAACCAGGCGGCCGCAAAGGTGACCAAGCTCGACCTGATGCTCGTCGTCGACACGACGGGCAGCATGGGGGATGAAATCAACTTCCTGCAGGCCGAACTCCGTTCGATCATCAGCGCAATCACGGCGAAGCACCGCGATCTCGACATCCGGATCGGCTTTGTTTTCTACCGCGACATCGGCGACGATTATGTAACACGCACCATCGCCTTCGACCGTGACGTCGGGCGCGTACAAGGCGCGCTCGCGCGGCAGGACGCCAATGGTGGCGGCGACTATCCCGAGGCGATGGATCAGGCGATGATCCGCGCCGTGGGACAGGACTGGCGCCCCGATGCCGTCAAGTCGCTGCTGCTCGTCGCCGACGCGCCGCCGCACGACGATAAATTCGGCCGAACCTGGCAAGCTGCCGAAGCGGCGCGCGCCAAGCGCATCCACATCACGCCAGTCGCGGCGTCGGGCGTTGCCGACAAGGCCGAATATGCAATGCGTGCGATGGCTGCGGCGACCCAGTCGCGCTATCTGTTCCTCACCGACGACAGCGGCGTCGGCAATCCGCACGCACCGCCGGCGATCGACTGCTATCTCGTCACGCGCCTCGACGCGTTGGTCCGCCGGGTGATCGACACGCAAATCAGCGGGCGCAGGATCGAACCCGACGATAATGAGATTATTCGCAGTGTCGGCAAATATGATGCGGGTAAATGTATTCTGCCCGCCGACTTCAAATGGGACAATCAATAGCGAGTTGACACGCCCCCGCATCTGATCGATGCGGGGGCCGTGGGTTGCGTCGAGAAACTCCGCCGTCGGCAATCGCCTGACCGCGGGGTTGGGGGACCAATCCATGAAGAAAATACTGTCGGCCATCGCCGTTCTGGCGATGCTTACCCAGCCCGTCGCCATCGCTGCCAAAACGCAGGAACCGGTCAAAATTGCCGGTCCGGCCAATGCCAAGGGCGTGACCAATGTGACGATCGGCGCTTTCAACGTCGGGTTCATCTTTGAATCGACCGATCAGACCAAGGCGTCGGGCGGACTGATGGGCGCGTTCGGCGGGACAACCAAGGCGAAGAGCGAGCTAGTCGGAGTGACGCCCGAAATGATGCAGGCCGTCACCGACGCCGCTTACGCCGATTTCGTGTCGCAACTTGGCGCAGGTGGCTACACGGTCCAGCCCGCCGCCGACCTTTTCGGCCATGCCACGCTGGCGAAGACCAAATCGCAAGATGTGCCGCTCGACATCAACATTGCGTTGGAAAAGGGCAGCAAGGGCAAGGCAACCTATTACAAGCCGACCGCATTGCCGTCGCTGTTGATGATCCCCGGTGACTTTCTGGGGTCGGGGATGAGCAGCATCGGGATGAACATGTCGGCGGGGCAGGCGAGTGCGGCGCTCTCGAGCTACGCCAAGGCCGCGGGCGTCGGGGTGATCGACGTCGTCTATCTGATCGATTTCTCCGAACAGAAGCGCCCCGGCGCGTTCAGTTTCGGCGGGATCCAGGTCAACAGCGGCCTGTCGGTGACCGCCGACTATTCGCGCATCACGCTGATTGCGCCGAGCGGAAAACAGTCGGTCATCACCGTCAAGGCACCGGTCGCGGTCGAGGGCGAATTCATCGACAAGGCCGATGCGTCGAGCGGGACCGACAAGGCACTGCAATCGGCGGGCAATGTCGCGGGCGGACTTGCTGCGGTCGCGGGTCTCGGCGGGCTTGGCCTGGGCAAGACGCGGAAGTTCGCGTTCACGGCGAAGCCCGGCGCCTACGAAGAAGGCGCGGCGAAAGCGGCAAGCCTCGCCAGCACGATGTTGATCGGACGGCTTGGCGCGCTGCGTTGACGCGGAGCGGCGGGCACCCCATTTCTCCCTTGACGGAGGGGCAGGGCGCCCGCCACCCTCGCGCGTACGTACGTAAGAGTTTCCGGGGAACAAGTTTTTCATGCAGTTGGTAATTGTGGAATCGCCCGCCAAGGCGAAGACGATCGAGAAATATCTGGGGCGCGATTTCAAGGTGCTCGCATCCTATGGCCATGTCCGCGATTTGCCGCCCAAGGACGGGTCGGTCGATCCCGATGACGGCTTCGCGATGCAGTGGCAGCTTTATCCCGACAAAGCGAAGAGGATGAAGGAAATCCAGGACGCCGCAAAGGGCGCCGATCGTCTGATCCTCGCGACTGACCCTGATCGCGAAGGCGAGGCGATTAGCTGGCATGTGCAGGAATTGTTGCGCAGCAAAAAGGCGCTGCCGGCAGAAGTCGACCGCGTCACCTTCAACGCAATCACCAAGGACGCGGTGCTGACCGCAATGGCGCATCCGCGCGCGCTCGACGACGATCTGATCGACGCCTATCGCGCTCGCCGCGCGCTCGATTATCTCGTCGGTTTCACGCTGTCGCCGGTGCTCTGGCGCAAGCTGCCTGGCGCCAAGTCGGCGGGCCGCGTCCAGTCGGTTACGCTCCGTATGATCGTCGAGCGCGAGCGCGAGATCGAGGCCTTTGTTGCGCAGCAATATTGGTCGATCACCGGGCTGTTCGAAATGAGCGGCACGCCGTTCAAGGCGCGGCTTGCGCGCTGGCGCGGCGACAAGATCGAGCGGCTGACGGTTACAAATGAAGCCGATGCACGCGCCGCCGAAGCTGATGTGAAGGCCGGCCATTTCACCGTCGACCTCGTCGAGACGAAGCCGCTGACGCGCAATCCGCCGCCGCCGTTCACGACCTCGACCTTGCAACAGGAAGCCGCGCGCAAACTCGGCTTCTCGGCAAGTCACACGATGCGCGTCGCGCAGGGGCTCTACGAAGACGGCGCGATCACTTATATGCGTACCGACGGCGTCCAGATGGACGGCAGCGCGATCAGCGCAGCGCGCAAGGCAATCGCAACGCGCTATGACGGCGGCTATGTTCCCGACCAGCCGCGGCAATATCAGACCAAGGCCAAGAATGCGCAGGAAGCGCATGAAGCAATCCGTCCGACCGACTTTTCAAAGGACAAGGCGGGCAGCGCCGATCATGGGCGACTTTACGAGCTGATCTGGAAGCGCGCGATGGCGAGCCAGATGGCGTCGGCGCGGCTTGAGCGCACGAGCATCGACCTGACCGACGGCACGGGCAAGACGATGCTCCGCGCGACCGGACAAGTCATCAAATTCCCGGGCTTCCTCGCACTGTACGACGAAGGCCGCGACGACAGCGCAGACGATGACGATGCGCGCCTGTTGCCCGCGATGGCGAAGGGCGATGCCCCCGCCAAGACCGGCGTTGAAGTCGAAAAGCATGAGACGCAGCCGCCGCCGCGCTATTCGGAAGCGAGCCTCGTCAAGAAGATGGAAGAGCTCGGCATCGGGCGTCCGTCAACCTATGCGTCGATCCTGCAAGTACTGAAGGATCGCGAGTATGTGACGGTCGAGAAGAACCGTTTCTCGCCCGAAGAGAGCGGACGGCTACTGACGGCGTTCCTCGAACGTTTTTTCGAGCGCTATGTGCAGTATGATTTCACCGCCGGCCTGGAGGAGGAACTCGACGATGTGTCGGGCGGTCGCGCGCAATGGCAGACGGTGCTCGAACGTTTCTGGCGCGACTTCAAGCCGCGCACTGGCGAGGTCATGGAGCAGAAGCCGTCGGAAATCACCGCGGCGCTCGACGAATTCCTCGGCCCCTATCTTTTCCCCGACAAGGGCGACGGCACCGACCCGCGCATCTGTCCCAATTGCGGCACCGGAAAGCTCGCGCTGCGCGGCGGCAAGTTCGGGCCGTTCATCGCGTGCAGCAATTATCCCGAGTGCAAATATACGCGCAAATTTGCGCAGCCGGGTGGCATCGACGGCGCCGATACGGGCCCCGAGACAATGGGCAATGATCCCGAGAGCGGGCTGGAAGTATCGAAGCGCAGCGGACGGTTCGGTCCGTACATCCAGCTTGGTGACGGGAAGGAAGCGAAGCGCTCGTCGATCCCGAAGGACATACCGGGCGAAGATTTCGATCTCGACTATGCACTGCGGCTGCTCAGCCTGCCGCGCGAAGTCGGGACGCATCCTGAA